>NZ_JBSGCY010000039.1:0-47131 GCF_053602115.1 Nocardia sp. NPDC004582
TGTCGTGGATGACCGAGAGCATCCGCCTCAACACCTCCACCCGGGTCGCGGCCGGGCTGGGCGGGGTGCTCGGGCCCGCGCGCTCGCTGACGCTGGCGTGGCTGCTGCCCTTGTCCGGGGTGTATCTGCGGGTGGACAGGTTGGGAGGCTTCTTCCTCGCCCTCACCGGGGCGGTCGCGATTCCGGTGGGCGCCTACGTGATCGGCTACGCGCGCCGCGAACATCTGGGCCCGGTGCCGTTGATCGTGCTCCCGATCTTCGCCGCCGCCCTGCTCGCGGTGCCCGCTGCCGGATCGGTGACGACCTTCCTGCTGGCCTGGGAATCGATGGCCATCGCCTCGCTGGTGCTCGTGTTCGCCGAACATCGCCGTCGCTCGGCCCGCACCGCCGGGGTGTTCTACGCGGTCATGACCCAGCTCGGTTTCGCGGCGATCCTGGCCGGGCTGCTGATCGCCGTCGCCGCGGCGGGTGGCGCGGATCGTTTCGACGCCCTGACCGCGATGCCCGAGAGCGCGCGCACGGCCGTATTCGTGCTCACCGTGGCCGGTTTCGGCTCCAAGGCCGGCCTGGTGCCGGTGCACGCCTGGCTGCCGCACGCCCACCCCGAGGCCCCCAGCCCGGTGTCGGCGTTGATGAGCGCGGCGATGGTGAACCTCGGGATCTACGGCATCGTCCGCTTCGACCTGCAACTGTTCGGGCCGGGGCCGCGCTGGTGGGGGCCCACGCTGTTGGTCGTGGGCGCGGTCACCGCCGTCTACGGTGTGCTGCAGGCGTCGGTCGCCTCGGATCTGAAACGGCTGCTGGCGTTTTCGACCACGGAGAACATGGGCCTGATCACCCTGGCCCTGGGCGCGGCGACGATGCTGGGCGATGTCGGCTCCACTGCCGCCGCCGCGGTGGCCGCCGCGGCCGCCCTGTTGCATCTGATGGCGCACGCGGCGTTCAAGAGCCTCGGATTCCTGTGCGCCGGTGCGGTGCTGGCCGAGACCGGGCTGCGCGACCTGGATCGCCTCGGCGGTCTCGCGCGCCGAATGCCGGCCACCACGACACTGTTCGGCCTCGCCGCGGTGGGCGCCTCGGGGCTGCCGCTGGGCGCGGGGTTCGTCAGCGAATGGCTGCTGGTGCAATCGCTGATTCACACCGGTGGGCAACCGGATCCGGTGGTGACGCTGGCCGCGCCCTTGGCGGTGGGTGCCGTCGCCCTGACCGCCGGGCTGGGGGTGGCGGCCATCGTGAAGGCCTTCGGTATCGGCTTCCTGGCCCGCCCGCGCTCGGCGGAGGCCGCCGGCGCGCGTGAGGTCGGGCCCTCGATGATCACGGGTATGGCGTTGTGCGCGAGCGCGTGTGCGGCGCTGGCGGTGGTTCCGACGGTGGCCGGGCCGGTCGTGCGGCGCACCGTCGCGGAGCTGCCGGTCACACGCGGGCAGGAGTTCACCGGGCTCGGCTGGACGGTCCGGCTGCCGGGGATGTCCGGGTCGGTCGCGCCGGGTGTCCTCGCGATCGTGGTGGCGGTGGCGGTGGCCGCCGTCGCGGTGGCCGTCGCCGTGCGCGCCGGGCGCAATCCCGCCCCGGCGACGCTGCCGCTGTGGGCCTGCGGCGCTGACCAGCCGAGCGACCGGATGCAGTACACCGCGACCTCCTTCGCCGAGCCCCTGCAGCGGGTGTTCGACGACGTGCTGCGCCCCGACACCGACATCGAGGTCACGCCGCTGGCCGAATCTCGGTACCTGGTCGAGAAGGTCGCCTATCGGGCGCGCCTCGCCGACACCATCGAGCTGCGCCTCTACCGGCCGGTGGTGCGCGCGGTCCGGCTGGCCGCGGTGGCGGCGGCGCGCGCCCACAACGGCAGCGTCCACCTGTATCTCGCGTACGGCGCGGTCGGTGTGCTGATCGTGCTGGTGGTGTCGCGATGACGGTCATGTCCTATCTCGCCGGCGCCACCCAGCTCGGCGGGGTGGTGGCCGGGGCGCCGCTGGTGGTGGGGGTGATGCGGCAGGTGCGCGCCCGGGCCGAGGGCCGGGCCGGTGCGGGTGTGGTCCAGCCGTGGCGGGATCTGCGCAAGCAGTTCGGCAAGCAGTCCATCACCCCGGCGGGCACCTCGGCCGTCTTCGCCACGGCCCCACTGGTTCTCGCGGGCACCACGCTGGTGATCGCCGCCATCGCGCCGCTGGTCGCGACCGGATCCCCGCTCGACGGGGCGGCCGACCTGTTCGCGGTGGTGGGCCTGCTGTTCCTCGGCACGGTCGCGCTGACGCTGGCCGGGATCGACACCGGTACGGCGTTCGGTGGCATGGGGGCCAGCCGGGAGACCGTCATCGCCGCCCTGGTCGAGCCGACCATCCTGCTGTCGGTGTTCGCGCTCTCGATACCCGGCGGATCGTCGAATCTCGGTGCGCTGGTGCGCAATACCATCGACCATCCGGGCCGGGTGGCGACCTTGAGCGCGGTGCTGGCCGCGGCCGCGCTGGTGATCGTGATCATCGCCGAGACCGGCCGGCTGCCGGTGGACAATCCGTCCACGCACCTGGAGCTGACCATGGTGCACGAGGCGATGATCCTCGAATACGCCGGTCCACGACTGGCGCTGATCGAATGGGCCGCCGCGGTCCGGTTGACCCTGCTGCTGGCCCTGCTCGCGAATCTGTTCCTGCCGTGGGGGATCGCGGGCGCCGCGCCCGGTGTCGCCGCGGTCGTCCTGGGCGTGGCCGCCATCGCGGCCAAGGTCGTCGTGCTGGCCGCGGCCCTGGCCTTCGCCGAGGTGTTCATCGCCAAGCTGCGGCTGTTCCGCGTCCCCGAACTGCTGGCCGGGTCGTTCCTGCTGGCCCTGCTCGCGGTGACCGCCGCCAATTTCTTCACCGCCCGAGGAGGAGCGTGACCGCGAACGGCTATGCGAGCCTGCTCGATTTCGCGGCCGGCGCCATGGTGCTGGCCGCGGTGTTCATCGTGTGGCGGCGGGATCTGCGCGCCATCGCCTGGCTGCTGGGCGCGCAGGGGGTGGCGCTGGCGCTGATCCCGATCGTCGAGAGTATCGAGCACCACGACCTGCCGCTGCTGGTGGTCGGCGGCATCGTGCTCGGCCTGCGGGCGGGGGTGCTGCCGCGACTGCTGGGCCGGGCGATCAGCGCCGAACGGGGCGAATACCGTGAGGCCACACCGATAGTGAACACCGCCGCCTCGCTGCTGATCGCGGCCGGGCTGACCGTCGTGGCCTTCGCGGTGACCCGGCCGCTGGTCACGCTCGAACCCGGCGCGGAGACGGCCGCCGTGCCCGCGGCCTTCGCGGTCATCCTGATCGCCCTGTTCGTCATGGCCACTCGCCGTCACGCCGTCTCCCAGGCGGCCGGATTCCTGATGCTGGACAACGGCATCGCGGCCACCGCGTTCCTGCTCACCGCCGGCGTCCCGCTGATCGTCGAGCTCGGGGCCTCGCTCGACGTGTTCTTCGCGGTGATGGTGATCGGCATCCTCACCGGCCGGTTGCGCCGCACCTTCGGCGGGGCCGACCTCGACCGACTGCGGGAGTTGCACGAGTGATGACCTCGATCGTGGTGTGCGCCATGCTCGTACCCGTTGCCGCCGCTATCGCCGGAGCGGTGGCCGGATGGCGGTGTGCCACCGCATTGTTCACCGTCGCCGGCGGGCTGGTGATCCTCGGGTGCGCGGTGGCCCTCGGCATCCGCCTGGACGGGCGCGAGCATGTCCTGGCCGGCGGGCTGCTGCGGGTGGACGCGCTGTCGGTGACCATGCTGACCGTCATCGGTATCGTCGGCACCCTCGCCACCTGGGCCGGGATCGGGTACATCGACGCGGAACTGGCCCACGGGCACACCGACGCCCGCGGTGCGCGCGCCTACGCCGGACTGGTGCCCGCGTTCCTGGCCGCCATGGTGATCGCGGTGTGCGCCAACAATATCGGCGTCACCTGGACGGCCGTGGAGGCCACCACCGTCGCGACGGCGTTCCTGGTCGGGCACCGCCGCACCCGCGCGGCGCTGGAGGCGACCTGGAAATATGTGGTGATCTGCTCGGTCGGCATCGTGGTCGCGTTCCTGGGGACGGTGCTGCTGTACTTCGCCGCCCGGCACGCGGGCGCGGTCACCGAGCACGCGCTGGATCTGGACGTATTGCTCACTCGCGCACCGCGATTGGATCCCGGCGTCACCCGGCTGGCGGCGGGGCTGCTGCTCATCGGCTACTGCGCCAAGGCCGGGCTGGTCCCGTTCCACACCTGGCTCGCCGACGCGCACAGCCAAGCCCCCGCCCCGGTGTCGGCGCTCATGAGCGGGGTGCTGCTGGCGGTGGCACTGTCGGTGGTGCTGCGGATCAAGGCGGTGGTGGATCCGGCGATCGGAACCACCTATCTGCGTACGGGATTGCTGATCCTGGGCCTGCTGACCCTGGCCGTCGCGGCCCTGCTGCTCACGGTCACCCGCGATGTCAAACGCATGCTGGCCTATTCCTCGATGGAGAACATGGGCCTGGTCGCGATCGCCGCCGCCGTCGGCACCCGGCTCGCGATCGCCGCGCTGCTGTTGCACGTGCTCGCGCACGGCGTCGGCAAAACCGTGCTGTTTTTGGCTACCGGGCCGCTGCAGGCCGCGCACGACTCCACCGCCATCGCCTCGATCACCGCCGTGGCGGCCCGATCCCGGGTGCTGGGAACGGCTTTCGCCCTCGGCATGGTGGCCCTGCTCGGTCTGCCGCCGTTCGCCGTGTTCGCCAGTGAACTGGCCATCGCCCGGTCGCTGGCCGACGCCCGGCTGGCCTGGGTGCTGGGTGTGGCCCTGCTGCTGATCGCCATCGCCTTCGCCGCGCTGGTCCGCAACAGCAGCCGAATTCTGTTGGGGCCCGTGCCCGCCCACGCGCCCGTCATCGCCGTGCCCGCGACAGTGACCGCCGCGCTGGTCGTCGGTGTCGTCGCCGCCCTCGCGCTGGGCATCACCGCCGGGCCCCTGACGGACCTGTTCACCACCGCGGCCGAGCAGGTGACCGCCCGATGAACCGCACCCGCCGCCGGGTCTCGACCGATCAGCTCACCGATGTCGCCGAGGAACTGCTCGGCGCCGGCTACCGGCTCGCGCTGGTCGCCGCTCACGACGACGGGCAGCCGCCCCTCCGGGTGGTGTACCTGTTCCTCGCCGGACGACCGGATCGGCGCGTCGAACTGGAGTGCCTACTGCCCGGACCTGATCCGGTGCTGCCGTCGCTGGCCTACGTGTCCTTCGCGGCCGGCCGGTTCGAACGCGAGATGCTCGATCTCTACGGGGTCGGGTTGCGCGGCCATCCTCGGCCGCGACGGCTGGTGCGGCACGCACACTGGCCCGACGACTGGCATCCGATGCGCGCGGACGCCCCACAGGACCTGCCCGAATTCGGGGGTTCGGGCGAACTGCGGTTCCTGACCGTCGGCGGCGAGGGCGTGTACGAGATCCCGGTCGGCCCGGTTCACGCCGGACTCATCGAACCGGGCCACTTCCGATTCTCGGTGGTGGGGGAGACGGTGGTGCGGCTCAAGGCGCGCCTCTGGTACGTCCATCGCGGCCTCGAACGGCTCTTCCATGGTCGCGCCGCCACCGGCGCCACCGAATTGGCCGAGCGGGTCAGCGGCGACAGTTCCGCCGCGCACGCGCTGGCCCACTGCCTGGCCGTCGAAGAGGCCTGTGGCGTCACCGTTTCCGAGCCCGCACGACGGTTGCGCGCCCTGGTGGTCGAGCTGGAACGGCTCTACAACCACGCCGGTGACCTGGGCGCGCTGGCCAACGACGTCGGTTTCGGGCTGGCCAGCGCGCACGCCCTGCGCCTGCGGGAACAGCTGCTCCGCCTCAATGCGGAGGTCACCGGGAACCGGTTGCTGCGCGGCGCGATTCGGCCCGGCGGCGTGGCGCTGCACCGGCTGCCCGATCCCGCGCGGCTGGCGGGTATCGCGGCGGAGGTGGCCGAGCTGACCGCGCAGACACTGGGCAATGGGGTCGTCTACGACCGGTTCGCCGGAACGGGCGTCCTGGCCGCCGACGATGCCCGCGCCCTCGGCTGCCTCGGCTACCCGGCGCGCGCGAGCGGCCTGATCACCGATGCCCGCGTGGATCATCCGACGGTGGACCTGCCGGTCGAGGAGATCCGCGCCGAGAGCGGCGACGTGCTCGCCCGCTATACGGTGCGCCGCGACGAATTCGCCGCCTCGGTCGCGCTGATCACCGACATCGTGATGAATCACCGTGGCGCCGCGCGATGCACGGCCGAGTCCGGCGGCGGGGTCAGCGTCGGCAGCGGGGTCGGCATCGTCGAGGGCTGGCGTGGCACCCTCGTGCACCGCGTGGAAGTCGATGACGCCGACCGGCTGACCCGCGCCAAGATCGTCGACCCGTCCTGGTTCAACTGGCCTGCCCTCCCGGTGGCCATGAGCGACACGATCGTTCCGGACTTTCCCCTGGTCAACAAGAGTTTCAACCTCTCGTACGCGGGGAACGATCTGTAACCCGCGGCGGTGATCACCCGGACCGCTCCGGCAACGATTGTCCTGTTTGCTAAACTCTGCAATCACCGGGTCGGGCGCTAGCCTGTCGCCTACTCGCCCTCGGAAGGAGTGGCTCGCACATGCCAGGATTGCAACGGCCGCTCTATCAGATGAAGGCGGATTTCTTCAAGACGCTCGGGCATCCCGTGCGGATCCGTGTGCTGGAACTGCTGAGCGCGCGCGAGTACGCGGTGTCGGAGATGCTCACCGAGATCGGCGTCGAGGCCGCGAATCTGTCGCAGCAACTGTCGATCCTGCGCCGCGCGGGGCTGGTCGCCGCTCGCCGCGAGGGGCTCTCGGTCACCTACGAACTCACCTCCCCGCAGGTCGCGGAATTGCTCGCGGCCGCCCGCGCCATCCTCACCGGCGTCGTCACCGGCCAGGCGGAGGCACTCGAGCACTCCGCCTAGTCGTCGCGGACCTTCCCAACCGGGGGTCCGTCCGTTCCACTGATTGCATGTTTTCTAAAATGAAAACCTAGTTGTTTCGTGAAGAGAGGTTCGCTGTGTCCGAACGTCCTACCGCCACCCTCGCCTCCACCGAGGCCCCGACCGCGCACCCGGACATCGCGGCCTGGGTCGCCGAGGTCGCGGAGCTGACCGCGCCCGAGCGGATCGTCTACTGCGACGGGTCCCGCGAGGAGTGGGACCGGCTCACCGCCGACCTGGTGGCCAAGGGCACGTTCGTCCCGCTGCCGGCCAAGCCCAACTCCTTCTGGTGCGTCTCCGATCCGGACGACGTGGCCCGCGTGGAGGACCGGACCTTCATCTGCTCGGAGCGCGAGAGCGACGCCGGGCCCACCAACAACTGGGTGGACCCGGTCGACATGCGCACGGTGCTGACCGAGCACTACCGCGGCGCGATGGCCGGGCGCACCATGTACGTGATCGCGTTCTGCATGGGCCCGCTCGACGCCGGGGAGCCGAAATACGGTGTGCAGATCACCGATTCGGCGTACGTGGCGGTGTCCATGCAGATCATGACCCGCTCCGGCGCGCAGGTCTGGGAGCAGCTCACCCCGGGCACCGAATTCGTGAAATGCCTGCACTCGGTGGGCGCGCCGCTGTCGGAGGGCCAGGCCGACGTGCCGTGGCCGTGCGACAAGACCAAGTACATCGCGCACTTCCCCGAGACCCGCACCATCTGGAGCTACGGCTCCGGCTACGGCGGCAACGCGCTGCTGGGCAAGAAGTGCTTCGCGCTGCGCATCGCCTCGGTGATCGGCCGCGACGAGGGCTGGCTGGCCGAGCACATGCTCATCCTGAAACTGACCTCGCCGCAAGGCAAGACGCACTACATCGCCGCGGCGTTCCCGTCCTCGTGCGGTAAGACCAACCTGGCCATGCTCGAACCCACTCTGCCCGGCTGGAAGGCCGAGACCGTGGGCGACGACATCGCCTGGATGCGCTTCGGCGCCGACGGCCGGCTCTACGCGGTCAACCCGGAGGCCGGATTCTTCGGCGTCGCACCGGGAACCGGCGCCAAGACCAATCCCAATGCCATCGCCACCATCGAGGCGGGCAACTCCATCTTCACCAACACCGCCCGCACCGACAGCGGCGACGCCTGGTGGGAGGGCCTGACCGAGCAGCCCCCGGCGCACCTGATCGACTGGCGCGGCAACGACTGGACCCCCGAATCGGGAACCCCGGCCGCGCACCCGAACTCGCGCTACTGCACCCCGATCGAGCAGTGCCCGTCGGTCGCCCCGGAATGGAACGACCCGCGCGGCGTGCCGATCTCGGCCATCTTCTTCGGCGGCCGCCGCGCCACCACCATCCCGCTGGTCGCCGAGTCCTTCGACTGGGCGCACGGCGTGTTCACCGCCTCGGTGCTGTCCTCGGAGACCACCGCGGCCGCCGCGGGCGCGGTCGGCGTGGTGCGCCGCGACCCCATGGCCATGCTGCCGTTCCTGGGCTATCACGTGGGCGACTACTTCGCGCACTGGCTGGCCATGGGCGCCCGTGAGGGCGCGCAGCTGCCGAAGATCTTCCAGGTCAACTGGTTCCGGCGCAGCGCCGACGGCAAATTCCTGTGGCCCGGCTTCGGCGACAATGTGCGCGTGCTGAAGTGGGCGCTCGAACGCCTCGACGGCACCGCCGAGGCCGTGCGCACCCCGATCGGCTATGTGCCCACCGCCGACGCGCTCGACCTCGAGGGCCTGGGCGCGGGCTATCGCGGACTGGCCGACGCGGCCCTGGCCGTGGACGTCGACGAGTGGGTGCGCGAGCTGGAATCCATTGACGAGTGGTACGCCGGCATCGGCGGCAACCGCCTGCCCGACGCCCTGCGCGCCGAGCTCGCCGCGCTGAAACTACGTCTGGCCGAGGCGCTCTGACCGTGGCCCAGCTGCTGCCGAACCGCGCGGACTGGCTGCCCGCCGTCCGCGCCCCGGGCGCGGACCTGCTGGCCGGGCTCGTCGTCGCACTGGTCGCGCTGCCGCTCGCGCTGGGCTTCGGCATCAGCTCCGGGCTCGGCGCGGCCGCCGGACTGGCGACCGCGGTGGTGGCGGGCGCGCTCGCCGCGGTCTTCGGCGGCTCCCGGTTCCAGGTCACCGGGCCCACCGGCGCCATGACCGTGGTGCTGGTTCCGATCTTCCATCAGCACGGAGCGAGCGGGGTGCTGGCCGTGGGGCTGCTGGCCGGGCTCGTGCTGGTGGTGCTCGCGATCGCCGGGGTCGGGCGCGCCGTGCGCTATATGCCCGCCCCGGTGATCGAGGGATTCACCGCGGGAATCGCGGTGGTCATCGCGCTACAACAGTTCCCGTCGGCGCTGGGGGTGGCGCACGCGCACGGCGACAAGGTGTGGCAGTCGGCGTGGGACGCGGTGCGGCAGTTCGTCTCCGGGCCGAGCTGGGTGTCGCCGGCCACCGCACTCATCGTCGCGGCGGTCGTGCTGATCGGCGGTCGCTACCTGCCGCGGCTGCCGTTCGCGCTGCTCACCGTGGTGCTGGCGACGGTGGCGGCCAAGCTCTTCCACCTCGACCTGACCCTGATCGGGACCATCCCCTCCGGATTGCAGGCTCCCACACTGGATTTCGTGCACCTGGATCAACTGGGCGCACTGATTGCACCCGCCATGGCGGTGGCCGCGCTGGCGGCGCTGGAATCGCTGCTGTCGGCGACCGCGGCCGACTCCATGGCAGTGGGCACCCGCCACAATCCCGACCGCGAGCTGTTCGGGCAGGGGCTGGCCAATATCGCCGCGCCCCTGTTCGGCGGAGTGCCCGCGACCGGGGCCATCGCGCGCACCGCGGTGAATGTGCGCTCGGGCGCGCGCACCCGGCTCGCCGCCCTCGTCCACGCGGTCGTGCTGGCCGCCATCGTGTTCCTCGCCTCCGGGCTCGTCGCCGTGATTCCGCTCGCGGCCCTGGCCGGGGTGCTGCTGGCCACCACTGTCCGCATGGTCGAGACCGCCTCGCTGGCCGCCATCGCCCGCGCCTCCCGCGGCGACGCGGCCATCATGGCGATCACCTTCGGCGTCACTGTCGCGATGGACCTGGTCAGCGCGGTCGCGGTGGGCGTCGCCATCGCGGTGCTGCTGGCGCTGCGCTCGGTCGCCAAAGAGGCCCGGCTGCACCAGATTCCACTCGACGACGCCGACCACCTGGCCGAGGAGCACGAGCTGCTGCACGACCACATCGTCGCCTACCGCCTCGACGGGCCGTTGTTCTTCGCCGCCGCGCACCGCTTCCTGCTGGAACTGGCCGAGGTGTCGGATGTTCGGGTGGTCATCCTGCGCATGTCCCATCTCACCGCGCTCGACACCACCGGCGCGCTCACCCTGCGCGACGCCATCGGCAAGCTCGAGCACCGCGGCATCACCGTGCTCATGTCCGGTCTGCGCGAGGACCACCGGCACACGCTCGAGGCCGTCGGCGCGCTGCCCGGGGCCGGCCCGGGCCACCTGTTCGACCAGACCCCCGACGCCATCGCGGTCGCCCGCGAACTCGTCTCCCGTCCCGCCGAAAGCAGTCACTGATGAGCACGAACGTCACCCCGAATCTCTGGCAGCGCCTGCGGTATATCGCGGGCGGCACCCTGCCCGCGTCGATGCACCCGTGGGTGATCGAGGATCTGACCGGGCCCGGCGCGGCCCGGCGCTACATGCTGCGCATCCTGATCCCGATCATTCCGCCGCTGTGCCTGTTCCTGCTGATTCCCGGGCCGCTGTGGATGGGGGCGTCGATGATGGCGCTGCTGTACCTGCCGCTCATCTACTTCACGGCCGCGCTGATGTACGTGTTCCGCCGGGCCCGCCTGGCCAAGCACGGTCTGGACCCGAATCTGGCCGATCAGCGCGAACGGGCCCGGGCGGCCGACGAGCGTGCGGCCTACGAGCGGGCGCACGGCCGCGGCTGAGGTCGATGCTCAGCGCAGGTAGCGCTGGGTGAACTCGGCGAGGATCGCCGCGCCGTTGCCCTTGATCTGATCCCACGAGAACGGCAGCTGCTTGACCTCGGCGTAGGTGCGGGTGCCCGGCGCCACGGGAACGTCGGTGCGGGCGGGAATCATCTTGTGGGCCGCGGAGATCTGCTGGGCCTCGGGAGTGAACATGTAGTCCACCAGGGCCTTCGCGGCCGCCGGGTGCTTGGTGGTGTTCAGGATGAAGACCGGGCGCGGCGTCACGATGGTGCCCGAGGCGGGTGAGATGACCCGCAGCGGAACGCCTTTGGCGGCCGCGTCGTAGGCCGCGTAGTCGACGCCGCCGAGGATGACCGCGCAGCCGGCGCCCGAGCCGACCTCGTCGAGGGCGGGACCGTTGCCGCCGCGGACCACCATGCCGTTGGCGAACAGCGCGTCGAAGACGGCCCAGGTGTCGTCCTTGCCCCACGCGCTGACCATGGCCGTCAGCAGATCGCGCGCGGTACCCGATTCGCGCGGATCGGGCATGATCACCTTGCCGCGGAACTCCGGCGCGGCCAGATCGGCCCAGTCGTTGGGCAGACGCGGAGACACCTTGGTGTTGACCACCATGGTCAGCGCGGACCCGTCCCGGCCGAGGAAGCCGTGGTCCTTGCCGATCCACCCGTCGTGCACGCGGTCCGCGCCGCGCGGGGTGTAGGGCAGGGTCCGGCCGTCGAGGTCGTATTGCGCGGCGGGCGTCCAGGACGCCAGATACACCACGTCCGCGGCCGGGTTCGGGCCCTCCTTGTCGAGCTTGGCGGTGATCTTGCCGGTCTCGGCGCTGAACACGGTGACCTTCACCCCGGACGCCTTGGTGAAGGCGGCCACCAGCTCGTCGGTGAGGTCCTGAGGATTGGCCGAGTACAGGGTCAGCTCGCCGCGCAGCCCGGGCGGCGGGGTCCACGAACTGGTCGCCGCCGGAACCGTTTTCGGCTCCGCGGGCTTGCCGCAGGCGGCGGTGGCCAGGGTCGCCAGGACGACGGCCGCGACGACGACGCGGCGGGGGTGCGACATTCCGCGGGACCCTTTCCGAAGGACCCCGTCTCAGTCCGGGTTCCACAGCAATCTCGCGCGCACAGTAGGCATCGTGGGCGAACCCGCAGGGTGTATCGGGTGAACAATCGGTGATATCGGGTTCGCGCCGGCGCGTGAGCTGTGTCACAGTTTGGTAGCGGTTCGCACCAATCGGCGCAAACGCTTTTCGTTTCCTTTGCCTTGTCTTTACGCTTACCCGCGTTCCGCCAAGCGTCGTGGTTCTCCAGCCTCGCCCGCCGCTGCCTCTCGATGCCAGTACATGTTGACCGATGAACCGGGCGGCTGCGCCGTGCCGGCGAAGGAGAGATATGTCCACCGACACCGATCAGCCTCCACGGACGTCGCTTCCCGGCCCCGCGCGCCGGGACTCGTGGGCCACGCTGGTGCGCCACGATCTTCCGGCTTCGCTCGTCGTCTTTCTCGTCTCCCTGCCGCTGTCGATCGGCATCGCGGTGGCGGCGGGCGCCCCCGTCGCCGCCGGACTCATCGCCGCGGTGGTGGGCGGGGTGGTCGCGGCGCTGTGCGGCGGCTCGGTCCTACAGGTCAGCGGGCCGACCGCCTCGCTGACCGTGGTGGTCGCCGAATCCATCAACCAGTTCGGCTGGGCCGCTACCTGTTTCATCACCATGATGGCGGGCGGACTGCAGATCCTGTTCGGGCTCAGCCGGATCGCGCGCGGCGTGCTCGCCATCGCGCCGGTGGTGGTGCACGCCATGCTCGCCGGGATCGGCATCGTCATCGCCCTGCAGCAGGTGCACGTGCTGCTGGGCGGCGACACCCTGACCTCGTCCTGGGCCGCCATCGTCGGGCTGCCGCACCAGATGGCCTCGGTGAAGGCGGGTGATCTGTGCATCGGGCTGGTGGTGATCGCCATCCTGGTCGGCTGGCGGCACGTGCCCGAACCCGTGCGCCAGGTGCCCGCGCCGCTGGTCGCGGTGCTGGTCGCCACCGTGCTGGCCCGCATGCTGCCGGTGCGCGTCGAGCACATCACCATCGACGGCTCGCTGCTGGACGAACTGCGCCTGCCGCAATTGCCGCACGGCAGCTGGGCCGCCATCGCCCTGATGGCGGTGACCATCGCGCTCATCGCCAGCGTGGAGACCCTACTATCGGCCGTCGCGGTCGACCGGATGCGTCAAAACGCCACTCGCCGAACCGATCTGGATCGCGAGCTGATCGGGCAGGGCGCGGCCAACATGGTCTCCGGCCTGATCGGCGGCCTGCCCGTGGCCGCGGTCATCGTGCGCAGCATCACCAATGTCAAAGCGGGAGCGCGCACTCGGGCCTCGACCATGCTGCACGGACTGTGGATCCTGCTGTTCTCGGTGGCGCTGGTCGGGGTGGCGCGCTCGATACCCAAGGCGGCGCTGGCCGGACTGCTCATCGTGGTCGGCATCCAGCTGATCAAGCTGGCCCACATCCGGCGCGCCCAGCGCACCGGCGACCTGGTGGTGTACGCGGCCACCGTGTTCGTGGTGGTGTTCTGGAATCTGTTGCTGGGCATGCTGGTCGGGCTCGTGCTGGCCTTCGCGCTGCTGCTGTGGCGGGTGGTGCGGGTGACCGTGACCGCCGAGGAAGTCGGGCTCGGCGGCACGGACGCCGTGCGCTGGCGGGTCGCCGTGGACGGCAGCTTCACCTTCCTGGCGTTACCCGAGCTGACCAGTGAACTCGCGAAGGTGCCCGCGCACGCCGATGTGGTGCTGGAGATGACGGTCGACTTCCTGGACCACGCCGCCTACGACGCCCTGCAGGAATGGGTGGACCACCATCGCGCGGCGGGCGGCACGGTGGAGTTCATCGAGGTCGGCGCGGTGCGCATGGCCGATGCCGCGGCCGGTCCGTCCGCGCGCGGCCATTCGCGGCACCTGCTCAACGAGGTGCTCGGGCCCTGGCGGCGCACCGCCACCGATGTGGACCCGATCGTCGCGGGCGTGGCCGCCTATCACCGCAGTCACGCGCATGTGATGCGGCCGCACCTGGGTGTGCTGCGCGACGGGCAGGAACCGGACTCGCTTTTCGTCACGTGCGCCGACTCGCGCATCGTGCCGAACGTGATCACCAACAGCGGTCCGGGGGACCTGTTCACGGTGCGCAACGTGGGCAACCTGATTCCGCGCGACGCCCAGGACTCGTCCATGGAGGCGGCGCTGATCTACGCCCTCGACAAGCTGGATGTGCGTTCGGTGGTGGTGTGCGGGCACTCCGGCTGCGGCGCGATGGGGGCGCTGCACAGTGAACTGGTCACCGGGTCCCAGCTCGACGACTGGCTCGCGCACGCCCGGCCCAGCCTGGACCGGTTCCGGCTCGGGCATCCGGTCGGAATGGCCGCCGCCGCAGCCGGATTCGGTCCGGTCGACCAGCTCGGCATGGTGAATGTGGCGGTGCAGCTGGAGACGCTGTACGCGCATCCGGTGGTGCGGCGCGGGGTCGAGGAGCGCGGGGTGGTGCTGTCGGGGCTGTTCTTCGATATCGCCACCGCGCGGGTGGTGGAGGTCACCGTCGACGGGATCGCGGAGATCGACGGCGTGGGCCGGGTGGCCCAGCCCGCGTGAGGTGATCGATCGCCCGCGTGCGATATGGGGTGTTCGCGAGGATTTTCGGGCAAGAAGGGCGTGAATCCGGCAGGATTCACGCCCTTGTTACGTTGGGCGGCATATTTCTCAGACTTTGCTAAGACTTTACCTTTAGCCTGGCCTTTGCTCGTCCGGTGAGTGCGCGGCCAATGCCGTCCGCGGTCTTTATTCGATGCCCCTGTACATGCTCGCTGAGGAGCGATATGTCTCGCGACACCGATTCACCGCCAGGTAGATCCGAACGCCGGCTCGACAGCCTGCTGCGACACGATCTGCCTGCATCCCTTGTTGTCTTTCTCGTCGCCTTGCCGCTTTCGCTCGGCATCGCGGTCGCCTCCGGTGCGCCCATCGCGGCCGGACTCATCGCCGCCGTGGTCGGCGGTATCGCGGTCGGCCTGCTCGGCGGTTCTCCGATGCAGGTCAGCGGCCCCGCGGCCGGTCTGACGGTCGTCGTCGCCGAAACCATCAACCAATTCGGTTGGAAGACGGCCTGTTTCATCACAGTCCTGGCCGGTCTGCTCCAGATTCTGTTCGGGCTCAGCCGAATCGCCCGCGCCGCCCTGGCCATCGCACCCGTCGTGGTGCACGCCATGCTGGCGGGAATCGGCATCACCATCGCGCTACAGCAGCTGCATGTGCTGCTCGGCGGCGCGTCCCATAGTTCGGCCTGGCAGAACGTGATTCAGCTGCCCGGCGAGCTGTCCAGCATCCACGGCGACGACTTCCTGATCGGCGCGGTCGTGATGGCCATCATGTTCGGCTGGAAGTACGTGCCCGGCAAGGTGAAGGTGCTGCCCGGCCCGCTGGTCGCGGTCGTGGTCGGCACCGTGCTGTCGCTGGTGCTGCCCGGCGATCCGGAGCGAATCGTGTTGAGCGGCTCGCTCTTCGACGCCATCGGCCTGCCCGGCCTGCCGTCCGGCGACTGGGGCGCGGTGGCGCTCGCCGCCCTGACCATCGCCCTGATCGCCAGCGTGGAGAGCCTGCTGTCGGCGGTCGCGGTGGACAAGATGCACACCGGCCCGCGCACCAACTTCGACCGCGAACTGATCGGTCAGGGCGCGGCCAACATGATCTCCGGCACCCTGGGCGGCCTGCCCGTCACCGGCGTGATCGTGCGCAGCGCCACCAATGTGCAGGCCGGGGCCCGCACCCGCGCCTCGGCGCTGCTGCACGGCGTGTGGGTGCTGGTGTTCTCGGTCGCGCTGGTCGGGCTGGTGCAGCAGATTCCGAAATCGGCGCTGGCCGGTCTGCTCATCGTGGTCGGCGTGCAGTTGGTGAAGCTCGCGCACATCAAGCTGGCCCAGCGCACCGGCGACCTGCTGGTGTACCTGGTGACCGTGCTCGGCGTGGTGTTCCTGAACCTGCTCGAGGGCGTCATCATCGGCCTGGCCCTGGCCTTCGCGCTGCTGCTGTGGCGAGTCGTGCGCGTGTCGGTGACCGCGGGCGAGGTCGCCGGCACCGATCGCTGGCTGGTCAGCATCGACGGCACCTGCACCTTCCTGGCGCTGCCGAAACTGTCCGCGGAACTGGGCAAGGTGCCCGCCGGCGCCGACGTGCTGGTCGAGCTGACCGTCGACTTCCTCGACCACGCCGCCTACGAGGCCATCCACGACTGGGCGAGTCAGCACGAGAACACCGGTGGCACAGTCGAATACGTGGAACTCGGCACCGCGCGCATGGAGCATGCCCTGGCCGGCCCGCCGGTCCGCGGCCGCGCCCGCACCCTGCTCGACGACGTGCTGCGCCCCTGGCGCGAGGACGACGGCAACCCGATCACCCACGGGGTGGCCGCCTTCCACCGCCGCAACGCCCACCTGGTGCGCCCGCACCTCGACGAGCTGCGCGATGTCCAGAACCCGCACTCGCTCTTCCTGACCTGTGCGGATTCCCGGATCGTGCCCAACGTGATCACCAATACCGGACCCGGTGACCTGTTCACCATCCGCAATGTCGGCAACTTCGTGGTCCCCGGCGGCCGCGACACCTCGATCGAGGCGGCGCTGTCGTTCGCCGTCGAGGAACTGCGCGTCGACAATGTCGTGGTGTGCGGCCACTCCGCCTGCGGTGCGATGAAAGCCCTGGTCGCGGGTGGGCCCACCGGGCCGGGCCTGGGCAACTGGCTGGTCCACGGCCGCGCCAGCCTGGACCGCTTCCAACCCGGCGACCCGGTCGCCGCCGCGGCCGCCCGCGCCGGATACGGCGTGGACGATCAGCTCTCCATCGTGAACGTCGCCGTCCAGCTGGACACCCTCCGGGCCCACCCCGTGGTCCGGCGCGCCATGCTCGAACACGGCCTGCAGATCAAGGGCCTGTTCTTCGACATCGGCACCGCCCGCGTGCTGGAGGTGACCTCGGCGGGCATCCGGGAGATCGACGCCCCCGAGCTATCGGCCTTGGCGCACACCCACTGATCGACCCACACAGATCGTGCGGGCGCGAGCTTCCCACCGGGAATGCCGCGCCCGCACGGCTTTCCGGGCGGTTCCCGCTGTCGTGTGCACGGCGGCCCGGGTGCGGGCGTCGCACTCGGTCGCGTGGCTGCTGAAGTTGGTGGCCCGCATTGGCTGGGTTGGGGCCGAGCACGATGAGGTCAGGGCCGCCGATCTCGGCGGTGGCGGGCGGGACGGTCCGCCGCTGATCGCGGCTGGGCGCGTCGTCCGGGCGCGGGTGTACTCGCGCCGTACGCTGAGCGCGCCTCGCGGTGATCGCGAGGTGATCGGATGCGCCGGAGGTCGTGGGGGAGGCGTCCACTTCGGCGCGCGAACGTGACATCGTGGGTAGTAATCACCGTGGATCGGCCGGATCGGAGTCGAATGGAAATGGTTGCGCAGCCCCCCGTTTCACAGTCCCTCGCGCCGGGCACCGAGCTGCTACGCCCGGAGTGGCTGGCCGAACGGATCGCCGACATGGGAATCTCGTGGGGGACTGCCGACTCGCGGGTCTCGGGCACCCTGTGGTGGTGCATGGCCGCGTCGTCCCTGGTGGACCCGATCGTCGCGGCGATCGCCGGCGACGCGCCCGTCTTCGACCCCGCGCTCGAACACATCCTCCTCGAGATGCGGCCGGACGGCGGCGTCGAGCGGGTGCTGGGCGAACCGCACGGCTACCGGATCGCCGCCCACCTGCTCGCGCTCGGATCGGACACGGCGACCCAGCCGGCGGCGGCCACCGCGTCGATCGTGGATCCGGTGACGCCCGCGCCGCCCGGTGTCGCCGAGTCCGAAGTCCGCGAGAGCGACGTCGAAGGCGGCGCCGCGGACCCCGGAAGCGGTTGTGCCACAGCATTTGTCGGGCACGCGCTGCGCCACACCCTGTCCCGGGTGATCCCCGTGGTCGCGGAGGTGTCCGGTGCGGGCGTGGCCTCGCTGTGGGCGATCGTGGCCGACGCCATCGGCAACCGCGCCCTCGACATCGGGGCCGAGGAAGCCGGGGCGCGGCTGGCCCGGGACGTGGCCGGGCGCCTGCCGGTCCCGCGATTCCAGGACGTCGGCGGCCGCACCTTCGTCCGCCGCATCTCCTGCTGCCTGGTGTTCGAGGTCCCCGGTTGCACCATGTGCACCAGCTGCCCCAAACGCCCCGCCGCCGAACGTGAGGTACTACTGGCCGAGGTCGCCGCGCGAGGCTGAGGACCGCGACCGTGGGCTGAACTCCCTGTCGCGCAGCCGAACAGCCGACGCACCCGCGCCGCCGCGGCGAATTCGGTTGCCATGGCGGGCCGGTCGCTCGGAGAATCGTCCGGGCGACCTGCGGAGGTGTGCGCTGTCCCGCGGCCCGGGCCGATCTCGGTCCGCCAGCCGAATGAGCGGGCTGACCGAGTGTTTCACCTGGTCACCGTCGTGCGGTCCGACCGGGCCCCGAATTCCCGGGTGCGGGGCGGCGCGGCGGGGCTGGTCCATCGGCGCGCGGTGACAACGGTGCCGATAGAGTGGTGGCCGCCGGGGCTCTGCCCTACACCAGGGGGGTGCCCGGTCGCCATGTCCAACCTGTACGGCGGATGGATCGCCGCCGTGAAACGCCTAGGAGTGTCCAGCCGTGACCACCTCACCCCAGCAGACCCCAGCCGCCCGCGTCCGGGTCACGGCTGGGACTACCGCCGGGGCCGCGGTGCGGGAGGCGGACCTGCCGAGCAAGGGCCCGGGCGCGGTGCTCGTGGTGCGCGACGCGGACGGCGCGTTGAAGGATCTGACCTGGGTGCCGGAGCTGGACACCGAGGTGGAGGTCGTCACCGCCGATTCGCCGGACGGCCGCAATGTGATCCGGCATTCGGCCGCGCACGTGCTGGCCCAGGCCGTACAGCAGGAGTTCCCCGAGGCCAAGCTCGGCATCGGCCCCTACATCAAGGACGGCTTCTACTACGACTTCCAGGTCGACCGTCCCTTCACCCCCGAGGATCTGGCCAAGCTGGAGTCCCGGATGAAGAAGATCATCAAAGGCGCGCAGCGGTTTTCGCGCCGGGTGGTCGAGATCGACGAGGCCCGGGTCGAACTGGCCAAGGAGCCGTTCAAGCTCGAGCTCATCTCCGATAAGTCGGGCATCGACGATCCGGAGGTCATGGAGGTCGGCGGCAAAGAGCTGACCATCTACGACAACCTGGACCCGCGCAGCGGCGAGAAGATCTGGGGCGACCTGTGCCGCGGCCCGCACCTGCCGACCACCAAGTACATTCCGGCGTTCAAGCTGACGCGCTCCTCGGCCGCCTACTGGCGCGGTGACCAGTCCCGCGAGGACCTGCAGCGCATCTACGGCACCGCCTGGGAATCGACCGAGGCCCAGGACGAGCACCTGCGCCTGCTGGAAGAGGCCGAGAAGCGTGACCACCGCAAGCTCGGCCTGGAACTGGACCTGTTCTCCTTCCCCGACGAGCTGGGCTCGGGCCTGCCGGTGTTCCACCCCAAGGGCGGCATCATCCGCAAGGAGCTCGAGGACTACTCGCGCCGCCGCCACACCGCCGCCGGCTACGAGTTCGTCAACACCCCGCACATCACCAAGGGCCACCTGTTCGAGGTCTCCGGCCACCTGGACTGGTACCGCGAGGGCATGTTCCCGGCCATGCACCTGGACGCCGAACTCAATGAGGACGGCACCGTGCGCAAGCCCGGTCAGGACTACTACGTCAAGCCGATGAACTGCCCGATGCACAACCTGATCTTCCGGTCGCGCGGGCGCTCCTACCGGGAACTGCCGCTGCGCATGTTCGAGTTCGGCTCGGTCTACCGCTACGAGAAGTCCGGCGTCGTGCACGGCCTGACCCGGGTGCGCGGCATGACGCAGGACGACGCGCACATCTACTGCACCAAGGAGCAGATGCACGCGGAGCTCACCTCCACGCTGCAGTTCGTGCTCTCGCTGCTGCGCGACTACGGCCTCGACGACTTCTACCTGGAGCTCTCGACCAAGGACCCGAAGAAGTTCGTGGGTTCGGACGAGCTGTGGGAGGAGGCCACCGAGACCCTGCGCAAGGTGGCCACCGACTCCGGTCTGGAGCTGGTCCCGGATCCGGGCGGCGCCGCGTTCTACGGCCCGAAGATCTCCGTGCAGGCCAAGGACGCCCTGGGCCGCACCTGGCAGATGTCGACCATCCAGCTCGACTTCAACCTGCCCGAGCGCTTCGAGCTCGAGTACACCGGCTCCGACGGCGCCAAGCACCGCCCGGTCATGATCCACCGGGCGCTGTTCGGTTCCATCGAGCGCTTCTTCGGCGTGCTCACCGAGCACTACGCGGGCGCGTTCCCGGCCTGGCTGTCGCCGGTGCAGGTGGTCGGCATCCCGGTCGCCGAGGCCTTCGCCGAGCACCTGGACAGCGTCATCGAGCGGTTGCAGGACAACGGGATTCGCGCCGAGGTCGACCGCAGCGACGACCGCATGCAGAAGAAGATCTTCAATCAGACCGCGCAGAAGGTGCCGTTCATGCTGCTGGCCGGCGCACGCGACGTGGAGGGTGACGCGGTCAGCTTCCGCTTCCGCGACGGCACCCAGGTCAACGGCGTGCCGGTGGCCGACGCCATCGCCACCATCGTGGACTGGGTGCAGCGGCGTGAGAACACCTCGCCCACCGCGGAGGGCTTCGAGATCCGCAAGGCGGATCGATGAGCGAACCCACCGCGCCCGTCCAGATCGTGGACACCGGCGCGGGGGACCCCGACCGCCTGCAGCGGCTGTGGACCCCCTACCGGATGTCCTACATCACCGGTGAGGCCGAGGAACGCGATGCCGAATCGTCGGCGGAGCCGAAGGTCGACGCGCCCAAGAAGACCGGGCACCCCTTCACCGACATCCCCGAGATGTCGGACGAGGACGGCCTGATCGTCGCGCGCGGTGAGAGCGTGTACGCGGTGCTGAACCTGTACCCGTACAACCCCGGCCACATGATGATCGTGCCCTACCGCCGCGTCGCCAACCTGGAGGACCTGACGCCCGCGGAGAGCGCCGAGCTGATGGCGTTCACCCAGCAGGCGATCCGGGTGATGAAGCAGGTGTCGCGGCCCGAGGGCTTCAATGTCGGGCTGAATCTCGGTGGCGTCGCCGGGGGTTCACTCGCCGATCATCTGCATCAACATATCGTGCCGCGCTGGAGTGGGGACGCGAACTTCATTACCGTCGTCGGCGGAGTGAAGGTGATGCCGCAGCTGCTCCGGGAGACCCGGGCGCTGCTGGCGCAGGCGTGGAAGGAAGCGGACCAGGGATGACCAGCTGTGGCCGGGAGTTTGTAGCGTGCTGAGCTTCTTCGGTCGCGAGACGTTCGCCAAAGCGACCGCGCCGCTGGGCAAAGCGCTGGTGCGCACCGGGCTGACCCCCGACGCGATGACGCTCATCGGCACCACCGCCTCGATCGCCGCGGCGGTGACGCTGTTCCCGACCGATCACCTGTTCTGGGGAACCATGGTGATCTGGCTGTTCGTCATGTTCGACATGCTCGACGGCGCCATGGCCCGCGCCCGCGGCGGCGGCACGAAATACGGTGCGGTGCTGGACGCCACCTGTGACCGGGTGGCCGACGGCGCCATCTTCGCGGCGCTGGCCTGGTGGTCGGTGTACCACGAGAACTCCAAGCACCTGTTCGTGGCGACGCTGGTGGTGCTGGTGACCTCGCAGGTCATCTCCTACGCCAAGGCGCGCGCCGAGGCCAGCGGGCTGTCGGCCGACGGTGGCCTGATCGAGCGGCCCGACCGGCTGGTCATCGTGCTGGTCGGTGCCGGATTCACCGGTATCGGCGGCTATTTCGGCATCGAGTGGCTGTCGTACGCGGTCTATGTCGCCATGTACGTCCTCGCCGTGCTCAGCATCATCACCGTCTTCCAGCGGGTGCTGGCGGTGCGCAACTCGCCCGGCGCCCGCGACATCATCGCCCCCGCGGCGCCGGCTCCGGAGGAACCGCAGCGGTGACAACCGATTTCACCTCCGCGATGACCGACAAGGCATACGCGGCCGGCTGGCGACTGGTCCGCGCCCTGCCCGAGCGCACCGCGCGCCGCCTGTTCGACCGGGGCGCCGACCTCGCCGCCCGCCGGGCGAACAAGGCCGCGCGCCGGGGCAAGCCGAACCAGTTGCGCAAGAATCTGGCGCGGGTGCTGGGCACCACGCCGGACCTGGTGCCCGACAGCCTGATCCGCGACAGCATGCGCTCCTACGCCCGCTACTGGCGGGAGGCGTTCCGGCTGCCGTCGATGGACCACGCCGCGTTGGGCGAACTGCGCGTGGACGGCATCGAGCACCTCGACGCGGCGCTGGCCCGCGGCAAGGGCGTGCTGCTGGTGCTGCCGCATTCGGGCAACTGGGATATGGCGGGGGTGTGGCTGGTCCAGAACCACGGCCAGTTCTCCACGGTCGCCGAGCGTTTGAAGCCGGAGTCGCTGTTCGAGCGGTTCGTCGAATACCGGGAGAGCCTGGGCTTCGAGGTGTTCCCGCTGACCGGTGGGGAGCAGCCGCCGTTCCCGCAGCTGGCGGATCGGTTGCGGGACAACAAGATCGTGTGCCTGATGGGCGAGCGCGACCTCACCGGTAAGGGCGTCCCGGTCACCTTCCTCGGCGAGGACAGCTGGCTGCCCGCGGGCGCGGCCAGACTCGCCCGCGACACCGGCGCGGCGCTGCTGCCGGTGCACTGCTGGTTCACCGCCGACGCCGACGGGCGCGAGGGCTGGGGCATGCGGGTGTTCGAGGCGCTGGATCTCTCCGGCGGTATCGCGCCGGCCACCCAGGCGCTGACCGACGTGTTCGCGGCCAATATCGCCGCGCATCCCGCGGACTGGCACATGCTGCAGCCATTGTGGAAGAGTGATCTGTCACAGGCCAGGCTGGATCGCATCGCGGCCGCGCAGCGGGCGCTGGGGTATTCGCGGGATGTGCAGGGTAATCGGGAACCGGTGGCCGACACCGGCACCGAGGGGTCACCGGGAGCAGGGGCACTATGAGGATCGGCATGGTCTGCCCGTACTCGTTCGACGTTCCGGGCGGGGTGCAGGCGCATGTCGTGGAGCTGGCGCAGGTGCTCATCGAGCGCGGCCACAAGGTGAGCGTGCTCGCGCCCGCCGCCGACGACACGCCGCTGCCCGACTTCGTGGTCTCCGCGGGTAAAGCGGTCGCGATCCCGTACAACGGGTCGGTCGCGCGACTGTCCTTCGGGCCCACCGCCTACACCCGCATCCGCCGCTGGATCGCCGACAGCGACTTCGACGTCCTGCACATCCACGAACCCAACGCGCCCAGTCTGTCCATGCTGGCGTTGAAGATCGCGGAGGGGCCGATCGTGGCCACCTTCCACACCTCGACCACGAAATCGCTGGTGCTCAGTACTTTTCAGGGCGTGCTGCGGCCGTACCACGAGAAGATCAGCGGCCGGATCGCGGTGAGCGAGCTGGCCCGGCGCTGGCAGGTGGAGGCGCTGGGCGGCGACGCGGTCGAGATCCCCAACGGGGTCGACGTGCCCGCGTTCGCGCACGCGCCGCTGCTGGACGGCTATCCGCGACCCGGCAAGTCGGTGCTGTTCCTGGGCCGGTTCGACGAACCGCGCAAGGGCATGGAGGTGCTGCTGGGGGCGCTCCCCGAACTGGTCCGCAAGCATCCCGAGGTCGAGATCCTGATCGTCGGGCGCGGTGACGAGGACCGGTTGCGCCGCGAGGCCGGGGAGCACGCGGGACACCTGCGGTTCCTGGGTCAGGTCACCGACGCGGAGAAGGCTTCCGCGATGCGCAGCGCCGACGTCTATGTCGCGCCCAACCTGGGCGGGGAGAGCTTCGGCATCGTGCTCGTGGAGGCCATGGCCGCCGGGACCGCCGTGGTCGCCAGTGATCTGGACGCCTTCCGCCGGGTGCTGCGCGACGGCACCGCGGGTGCGCTGGTGCCGGTCGGCGACTCCGGGCGGCTGGCGGCGGCGATCAGCGCCATGCTCACCGACGACGACCGGCGCGAGGAGTACATCCGCACCGCCAATCAGGTTGTCGGCGAATACGATTGGCCGGTCGTGGCCGAGCAGATCCTGCGGGTGTACGAAACCGTGACGGTCGGCGACGTGCGCGTCAGGACCGCCGGATGATCACTTTCTCCGCGACGACCATCCTGGTCCTCGCGCTCGTCGCGGCCGCCGTCATCGCCGCCGCGGTCTGGGCCTACACCACGGCCAACCGCCTCGACCGCCTGCACGTGCGCACCGACCAGGCCCGGCACGCGCTGGACGCGGCGCTGGCCCGTCGCGCGGTCGTCGCGCGGTCGGTGGCGACCACGCTGGCCGGTCTCTACGATCCGGCGCTGGTCGAGCAGGCACGCCGGCTGACCGCGCTGGCCGACCGCGCCGAACGGTCCAACTGGCGCGACCGCGAGACCGTCGAGAACCAGCTCGCCGCGGCCCTGTCCGGCGTGGATATCGCGCTGCTGCCGCCGCAGCTGGTGGCCGAGCTGGCCGACGCGGAGGCCCGGGTTCTCATCGCGCGCCGCTTCCACAACGACGCCGTCCGCGACACCCTGGCGCTGCGCACCCGCCGTCTGGTCCGGTGGGTGCACCTCGCCGGTACCGCGCCGCTGCCGGTGTACTTCGAGATCGCCGAGCGCGTCACCGCGGCCGCCTCGACCGGCCTCGAGGTCGACACCGTCCGCACCTCGGCCCGCGTGGTGCTGATCGATGAGAACGATCGCGTCCTGCTGCTGCAGGGCGTCGACCCGAAGGTTCCGGACGTGCCGTTCTGGTTCACCATCGGCGGCGGCGTCGACCCGGGGGAGACCCTGCGCGAGGCCGCGATTCGCGAACTCTACGAGGAGACCGGTCACGCGGCCGACTCGTCGGCGTTGCGCGGTCCGCTGTGGCGGCGGGTCGCGGTGTTCCCGTTCAACGGTGAGCTGATCCGCTCCGAGGAACTCTTCTTCGCCCTGCGCGCCAAGAGTTTCGACCCGGTCCCCACCAACCTGAACTTCGTCGAACGCCGCTCCATCACCGGCAACAAGTGGTGCACCCCCACCGATATCGCCCACCTCGACCACTCGGGCGAGACCGTGTACCCGTACCACCTCGATCACCTGCTCGCCGAGGCGATCGCCGCCGCCGACTCCGACATCGACCCCGAAGTCCGCTCCATCCGCTGACACCCGCGCGCGTCCGCTGGATGGGACCGCGGGCGCGAACCCCCTCCGCCGGGGCCGCCGCGCGGTTACGGTGGGCCGATCAATGGTGATCTGTGGCAAGGACTTACGGCATGAAGTTGATGTACGCGTTGTGGGGTGCGGAGCTGGGGGAGCGGCTGCGGGGCGAGCAGTTGCGCAAAGAGCTGTCCGGGCTGGGGGTCAGCGCCCTGCAGGTGAACGTCCGGGACGCCGACGTGGAGGCCGCGCAGGTCCGGCACACCACCTATGACGCGCCGATCGACGCCATCGTCAGCGTGTGGACCGAGGGCGAGCACGAGGCCGTGACCGCCGCGCTGCGGGCGGTGGCCGACGAGGTCAACGGGTGGGTCGTGCACGAGCGCCGCCCGATCGAACCGCCCGAGGTCGCCAACGGCGAACGCACCGACGCGCTGGCCAATATCGCCATCCTGCGCATCCCCGAGCACCTCACCCGCGAGGAGTGGCTGCACAACTGGCACGTCCTGCACACCCCGGTGGCCATCGAGACCCAGGACACCTTCGGCTACGTGCAGAACACCGTCGCGCAGGCCGTCACCGAGGGCAAGCGGGTCGACGCGCTGGTCGAGGAGCTGTTCCCGATGGCCGCCATGACCAGCGCGCACGCCTTCTACGGCAGCGGCGGCGACGACGCCGAACTGCAGCGCCGGGTCGCGGCGATGATGGAGAGCGTGGTCCGGTTCGGGGCGCACCTGAACCTGGACCTCGTCCCCACCAGCCGCTACTTCTATCAGCTGGGCTGAGGGCTTGACCAGCTGAGCTGAGGGCCGTCCGCCGGCTGCGCCGTGGGCTGTGCCGGCGGAGCCGAGCGTTCAGCCGAAGAACGAGCTGCGCACCGGGCCCGGTGAATTCACCGGGGTCCGGGCGCCCAGCAGCCAGGTGTCCCGGGTCGCGGCGACGAACTCGGCCACGACCTGGTCGGGGTCGGGCGGGGTGCGGTCGTCGCCCGGGTCCGGGGTGCCGTCGGCGCGCACGATATCGCGGGCGATCTCGGACTCCGGGCGGGAATCGGCGGGCACCGGCTCGGGGCCGTCGTCGCCGAGGCGGGTGCGCGGTCCCCACGGTTCGACCGCCATCTGGCACAGCAGGCCGCTGATGTCGGCGGCCACGGCCGAGGGCCGAACCCAGTGGGTGGCGTGCTCGAACAGGATCTGCCCGGATGCCCGGGTGGTGAGCGCGCGGCTCAGGTCAGGGTCCAGGTCGGCGAGGGAGTAGGCCACGACGAGGGTGTCCGCCCGGTCCGGCGTGAACTCGACCACGGGCAGGCCGAGCAGTTCCGCCGCGGCCAGGCCGATGATCCGGTCGGACCGTCCCGGCAGCAGCGACACCGAGGACGGCGTGAGCCCGGCCGAACGCAGGATCGCGGCGAGCCGGTCGAGGGTGTGGCGGCACAGGTCGAACCGGTCGCCCAGGTACGCCCAGCGGCCCGTCATCCCGGCGTCGAAGCCGTACGGCGACAGGGTGGCCAGGTAGGCGCCGGTGAGCGTGTAGTGCCAGCCGCGCAGGTCGGTGCCGTCCAGCGGGCTGACCCGGGCGGTCCGGTCCGCCCGGAGCAGCATCCGCTGCACGCGGTCGCGGGCGGGCTGCCAGTCCTGGTTCTCGGGTGCGGGCAGCCGCGCGAACTCGGCGCGGGCGCGCTCCAGATCGCCCGCCAGGATCGAGTCGTAGGTCAGCAGATACCGCTCGGGATAGGGGCGCAGGATCGATTCGTGGTCGAGCAGCGCCTGCACCGCCTCGGCGTGGCGGTGCTCGTCCTCGAACGCGTAGACCAGTTCGGAGAGGGCCAGATTGGGCTTGCTGGTGCCGGTGCGCAAGGCCTCCCGCAGGGCGGGGATCGCCGCGAACGGCACGCCGTATTCGATGCATTCGTAGCCGAAGACGGTCCAGGCGTCGGCGTTGTCCGGCGCGCCCGCCGCCGCCCGTGCCGCCCGTGCGAGCTTGTCCAGTTCGGCTCGGTCCGCCAATTCGGCTGTGATGGAGGCCATTTCATGGACCGGGAGGGTGTCGGCGATCGAGCGCAGTGTACGGGCCGCGCCGCTCACATCGTCCGCGGCGAGCAGGCCGCGGACCTCGTTCAATTCACTTGTCATCGCCCACGATCCTGGCGGGCGGGCCGCGTTCGGGCAAACGAGTATTAGCGAGCCGGTAGCCCCCGGGATTGTGACGCCGGTCATTCCGGTGCAGGTAGGCAGTCCAGTCGTGTCGGACTGGCTATGAAGTGGCCTGAACCCGCAGCCTAGAATCGTGGTGTTCGATTCCGAGCCGGTGTTCGAATTCAAACGATCCGATTGGCCCACATGACCCAGGAGTTTGCCGTGACTACGCCCGACACCACGCCCACCATCGGTACCGCCCGCGTCAAGCGCGGCATGGCCGAGATGCTGAAGGGCGGTGTGATCATGGATGTCGTCACGCCGGAGCAGGCCAAGATTGCCGAGGACGCCGGCGCGGTGGCCGTGATGGCGCTCGAGCGGGTCCCGGCCGACATCCGCGCCCAGGGTGGCGTGTCCCGCATGTCGGATCCGGACATGATCGACGGCATCATCAACGCCGTCTCCATCCCCGTCATGGCCAAGGCCCGCATCGGCCACTTCGTCGAGGCGCAGATCCTGCAGTCGCTGGGTGTCGACTACATCGACGAGTCCGAGGTGCTGACCCCCGCGGACTACGCCAACCACATCGACAAGTTCGACTTCACCGTCCCGTTCGTGTGTGGCGCGACCAACCTGGGTGAGGCGCTGCGCCGGATCACCGAGGGCGCGGCCATGATCCGCTCCAAGGGTGAGGCCGGTACCGGCGACGTCTCCAACGCCACCACCCACATGCGCACCATCCGCGCCGAGATCCGCCGCCTGACCTCGCTGTCCAAGGACGAGCTGTACGTGGCCGCCAAGGAACTGCAGGCCCCCTACGACCTGGTCGTCGAGGTCGCCGAGACCGGCAAGCTCCCCGTCGTGATGTTCACCGCCGGCGGCATCGCCACCCCCGCCGACGCCGCCATGATGATGCAGCTCGGCGCCGAGGGCGTCTTCGTCGGCTCCGGAATCTTCAAGTCCGGCAACCCCGAACAGCGCGCCGCCGCCATCGTCAAGGCCACCACCTTCTACGACGACCCCGACGTCCTGGCCAAGGTCTCCCGCGGCCTGGGCGAGGCCATGGTCGGCATCAACGTCGAGGAGATCCCCCAGCCCCACCGCCTCGCCGAGCGCGGCTGGTAGGCCTCCGCGACGCGCGGCCGGTAATCGGCTCGGCCGCAGCCTGATTCACACCGCCGGGTGGTCCTCGTGGCCACCCGGCGGTTTTTCATTGTGCGCGAGGGACTTTCGGCCCTATTGGGTTTGCGGGGTGGGTGCTAGCTGTCAAGGGCGGCATACGCGGGGCGGGGCGGGCGCCGGAATCGCCCATACCGGTGGCTACCTGCGTGCATACCGGTCAGCAAACATGATCACTTTTGTCGCAACGAGGTTCGGCAAATTTACTACCTGGTGTTATGTGGCTATGGTTCGGCTGAGTCACCGGTGAGCAGTCAAATATCGTGTTTCTGGCAAGGAGCCCGCATGCTGGCGATCGACCATTTCACCTATGGCTGGCTGACACCTGTTCTGGCCTATGTCATGTCCGTCACCGGCTCGTTGCTGGCACTGCGGTGCATGGTGCGGGCGCGGAATCAGCAGGGCCACGGCGGCTGGATCATCACCGGGGCGATCGCGCTCGGCGGGACCGGGATCTGGGTCATGCATTTCATCGCGATGCTGGGATTCTCGGTGCAGGACAGCATCATTCGGTACAACGTGCCGATCACGCTGCTCAGCGCCGCCATCGCGATGGGGGTGGTGTGGCTGGGGCTGTACATCGTGGTGCATCAGCACGGGGAGGCGTTCGCGCTCATCACCGGCGGCACGGTGACCGGTCTCGGGGTCGGGGCCATGCACTACTCGGGCATGTACGCCATGAAGACCGATGCCGCGGTCCAGTACGACCCGTGGGTGGTGTTGCTGTCCATCGTGATCGCGGTGGTCGCGGCCACCGCGGCGCTGTGGTTCACGCTGCACGTGAGCGGCATCCTCTCCACCATCGCCGCCGCGCTCATCATGGGAATCGCGGTGTGCGGGATGCACTACACGGGCATGTTCTCCATGCACGCCCACATGGCCACGCACATGCACTCGCCGTCGGGGGCGCAGCCGGCGCAGCTGCTCACCCCGTTGATCATCGCCGTCAGCATGGCGACCATGATCCTGCTGTTCCAGGTCGGCATCACCGAGATCGACGAACCGGACCTGAGCCGCATCCGCGGCCAGTACGCCAGCCGGTTCTGGCCCGCCCGCCGCGCCGGCAGCGCCCCGGCGACCGACGACTACCCGACCGACACCTTCGAGGCCCGGCATCGGCGGTGGTGACCGGACACGCCGGACCCCTGCGCCCCACGGTCACCTACACCTTCGCCCCGTCAGGCCCGCTGGGATGTCCGGAACTGGGCCCGATACGCGGACGGGGTGACGCCGAAGCGCCGGAAGAAGATGCGGCGCAACGATTCCTCGCTGCCCAACCCGGAGCCGTGCGCGGCGGCGGTGACCGAGGCCCCGCCCGCGAGCATCGCCTGTGCCGCTTCGACCCGCGCCGATTCCACGAATACCGCCGGCGTGGTGTCGAACTCGTCGCGGAACAGCCGGGTGAGCTGGCGGGTGCTGACCCGGGCGCGGGCCGCCATGGAGGTCAGGGAATGGTCGCCCGCCGGGTCCGCGAACACGGTGTCGACGACCGCCCGCACGTCATCGCGGCGCGGCACCGCCAGGCGTGACGCCGCCGAGAACTGCGATTGGCCGCCCGGCCGGCGGAGGAAGACCACCAGCTCCCGGGCCACGTCCCGGGCCCGGTCGGCGCCCTCGTCCTCCTCGACCAGAGCCAAGGTCAGGTCGAGCCCGGCGCTGACACCGGCCGAGGTCAGGTATTTGCCGTCGCGGACATAGATGGCATCGGGCTCGACCGTGACCGCCGGGTAGGCGCGGGCCAGCCGGGCGGCGTGCCGCCAGTGCGTGGTGGCCCGGCGGCCATCGAGAAAACCGGCCTGCGCCAAGACGAAAGCACCCGTGCAGACCGACGCCGTCCGGCGTGTGGACCGCGACAGGGCGCGGACGGCGTCGAGCACCGCGCCGTCGACGGGGGAGTGCGGAAACCGGTCGTCTCCGGGCACGATCAGCGTGTGCGCGCGGCCCACGTCGGCGGCGGCCGCGTCGACCAGCAGCCGTGTTCCCGCCGCGGTGGTGACCGGACCGCCGTCGGGGGAGCACAACGTGACCTCGTAGCGCGCGCCCATCCCGACGGCGGTGCTCAGCACCTCCAGCGCGCCGGTGACGTCGAGCAGCCGGACGCCGTCGAAGGCCATCATCGCGATCCGTTTCCTGCCCACCCGCACGAACCTAGCACGCGGGCCTGTCCGAATCTGTGGGATTACTGTCCGGAAGGACACGGCGCCGCACCCGCCGATTCGGCGAATGTGATTGCCATGGAACGCATCGCCGATATCACCATCCCCGACAGCACGCTCGCCCGCGAGGCCACCGACCTGGTCCGCGACACCGCCGGAGAACTGCTCTACGACCACTCCCGCCGCGTCTACCTGTTCGGCGCGTTGCAGGGCGCGCGCCGCGGTCTCGCCTACGACCCCGAACTGCTGTACGTGGCAGCCCTGTTCCACGATCTGGGTCTCACCGCACGGCACCGCGATTCCCGGCAGCGCTTCGAGATCGACGGCGCGGACGACGCGCGGGAATTCCTGCGCGCGCACGGCATCGCGCCGGATCGCGCCGACATCGCCTGGACCGCGATCGCCCTGCACACCACCCCGGAGATCCCCGCCCGCATGGCACCCGAGATCGCCTTGGTCACCGCCGGCGTCGAGCTCGACGTCCTCGGCATCGGCTACGACGACATCACCGACGAGCAGCGCGCCGCCGTGGTCCGCGCCCATCCGCGCCCCGACTTCAAGCACCGCATCCTGGCCGCCTTCACCGAGGGTATCGCCCCACGCCCGGCCACCACCTTCGGCAATGTGAAAGCCGATGTCCTGGAACACTTCTCGCCGGGCTTCCGCCGCGCCGACTTCGTCGAGGTCATCCTCGGTTCACCGTGGCGCGACTGATCCGGCAGGCTCAGCCGACGCGGATCGCCGGTCTGCCGGGATGGTCCCACGCGACGTCGATGTCGGGGTTCTCGGCGTGTTCGCGCTGGAATTCGAGCAGCCCGTCGACGGTGAATCCCTGTGCGGGATCGGTCCGTCGCCGCAGTGCGCCCTCCGACATGCGCAGGGCGACAGTGAGATCGAAGTCCAGACCCCGGCCCAGCAGCATGGGTCCCGCCAGGAACAGCACCGTGCCGGCGGCGGCGGTGCGAATGCGTGCGCGGGCGGAGCGATCGGTCCGCTCGTTCCACAGCGCGGGCAGGTAGCGGCCGCTGTCCCGAAGTGGTTTCAGGACTTCGCGGTTCACCGCGGCATAGTCGAACCAGGCGGTGCGGTAGGTGAACTCGCTGTCGCGGTCGTACTCCAGCCGGACCGACGCGGGCCGCACGAAATCGTGTAGGGACACCACCTCCGCGGGACGGCCCCGCGTGCGCAGGAGCTCGGCGATGCCGTCCGCCACGGTCGACGGGCCGGCCGCGTCCGCGCCGTCCACGGCGACGACGGCGTACCCCGGCAGCGCCCCGGCCCGCCCGGCGATCAGCTCGAGCAGCGCGTCCGGGGTGAGGGCGGTGAAGTCTGGCACGTCACCATCTTGCTGCAGGCCGCACGTCCCTTCCCGCATGGTCCGGCTCCAGTGTTGGTGCGTGGTCGGACTCGACGGTGCCCGGCACTTCTCGTGTCGACGGGGCAGTCGGTGGTCGACACGTGGTCGGGCTGGGCGGTACCCGGCACTTCTCGTGTCAACGGGGCAGTCGGTGGTCGACACGTGGTCGGGCTGGGCGGTACCCGGCACTTCTCGTGTCAACGGAGCAGGCGGTGGCCGACACGTGGTCGGGCTGGACGGTGCCGGCACCTCTCGTGTCGACGGGACAGGAGGTATCGAGACCGCCGCGCCGCCGGTGACCGTGTGCGGCCGCGCGCGGGGCTCGCCGAACGCTGTTCACTTGAGTTGTCGGTCTACGCGGGGGTGCCGGTGATCTCGGTGACCACGTCGGCGTACCAGCGGAACAGCCGGATCGGCGGTAGGGGCGCGGCGTCCAGGGCTGCCCAGCATTCGGCGACCACCGCGCGTGCGTGCGCGCCGATCCACGGCTGGGGGAGCAGTTCTGGTGGTAGCAGCGGATCCGGTTGATGGGCGCGGTCGAACTCGGCGACCAGGGTGATGGCGAGGGTGACGCGTTCGGTCTCCCGCGCGGTCGGGAGGGCCGAGCGCACGTGCTCGGCGATGCCGAGGAGCCGTTCGTGGCCGGCCGCGAGCCGGTCGAGCGGCCACAGGCGGGCTGCCAGCTCACGCGCCGCGGTGGCTTCGCCGACGGCCAGGTCGCGGGTGGCGAAGGTGGTGAGGGACCCGGTGATGCCGAGTTCGCCTGCCGTCGAACGGATTCGCTCCTCCCACGGGTGCGCCGACACGTACAGTCCGCCCTGGATCGGCGCGCCGCCGAGTTCGACGATGGTGTTGCGCATGGCATCGCGTGCCGTCCGGTCGGTCTCGGGCACCGCGAACGCCGCCACATGCCAGACGCCGTCCCAGCCGGCCTGCCCGCGATCCTGCGCGTACATCAGCCGCAGGTAGTCGAGCTCGGGCACGAGCACCGCGCGGGTGTCCTCGGTGGCCCGCAGCAGCGCCTTGCGGCCGCGGCCCTCATGCGTGAACAGCCCTTCGGCGACAACCCGCTTGATGCACAACCGAACCTGCTGATCGGTCATGCCGAGCGCGGCCGCGACATCGTAGAGTTCGCCGGCGTCGATGGTGGCGTCCTCGCGGATCATGCTCTCCACCAGCGTCCGGGTGGGAATCTCGGTGGCCGGAATCAGCTCGTCCACTGCGTACTCCTCACGGTCCGACCGGTTCCCGCTCGATGACCACCGGTGACCCGCCGCCGAATTCACGGCCCAGGTCGGCGAAGAAGCGCGGCGCGTCGATGACGGCCTCCGGCGGGTGCACGCCCGGGCGGCGGGCGCGGCCGTCGATGACCTGGGACATGCCCAGTGCCAAGGGGATTCCGGTCGCGCGCGCCATGTCGGCGAACAGCTTATCGAGGCCGCCGGCCAGGCTCGGGGCCAGGTGCGCCAGCACCCGGTGCTCGCGACCGGCGCGCCGGCCCGAGACGGTGGCGAAGAACGGCGGCAGGGTGCCCGGTCCCCGGGTGCGCAGCGCGGTGGGTACCGAGCGGGCGATCCGGCCCAGCGACGGTCGCGCGAGTTCCCGTGCGGCCGCTTCGTTGGTGAGCCGCCCGGCGTCGATGTCGCGGCGCAGTATGTCCAGGTAGGCCAGCGTCGTGGGCGTCACGACCATGAGGTTGGCGGCGTCGCCGACCGGTTTCAGGCTGCGCTGCAAGGTGATCGGCTCGGGGTGGCCGACGGTGTAGGCGGTGCCGCGCCGCCCGCCGGGCAGGCTGAGTTCGACCGGGCGCAGCGGGCGCTGGGAGACCAGCCGGCCCGCGGTGACCGCCGAAATCGTGCCGCTGCTCTGCCGCATCCAGTGCACGGCCGCCGCCGTCGGCTGATCGTCGGCGAGCAGCGATTCGTCCGCGCCCGCGCCCGGAACATCCACCGGCCACGCGGTATACGCGTCCTGCACGGTGTCGAGCTCGGCCGCGGCCAGCGCCGCGAGCAGGTTGCTGACCCCGGGGCTGGCCCCCATACCGACGATCGCGCACACCCCGGCCTCGCGCGCCGCGTCGTCGAGCCCGAGCATGTCGAGCGTCGGTTCCCAGTCGTCGCAGATATCGAGGTAGTGCGTGCCGGTGTCGATGGCAGCGCTCAGCACGATGCGCCCGAAGCGGTAGTAGGGGCCGACGGTGTTGAGCACCAGGTCCGCGCGCGACAGCGCGTCGCGCAGAGTGGCCGCGGCGGTCCGTCCGCGCGAACCGGTGACCGCGCGCCCCGGAAGGCCAGCGCCAGCAACGGAATCAGCAGGACCAGGCCGCCGAAGATGGCCAGCCGGTACCAGCGGTCGGTGGGGAAGGACACGGTGATCGGGCCGTGCGTGCCCGCCGGTACCAGCCACGCCTGCTGCCAGCCGTTGATCACCACGGGTTTCAGCGCGGTGCCGTCGGCCGTCGTCGCCCGCCAGCCGACATTCGTCGACAGCGGCAGTACCAGCACCTGCGTGCCGGTCGCGTCCGCCGCCGCCGGGGCGGGCAGGGGAGTGGTGTGGTCGAGGCGCAGCTCGTCGACGGTGAACAGGTCGGTGGGCGCGACGGCGACATCCACGCGCCCGGCGGGGAATTCGAAGGAGTGCTCGTCCGAGGCGCCGCCGCCGTTGTCGTCCACCGCGCACACGGTGGCGGGTAGCGGTGCGCCGGACCGCAATTCGGCCGCCGTCCCGGTGACCGTGGTGTGCAGGGTGCGGCCCGCCGCCACGATGGTGGGCCCGTGCGCGCAGTCGATGGTGATGGGCCGGTCCGGATCGGCGGGGGCCGGATAGTCGGGGCCCACGACGGTCACCTCGGCCAGGCCGGGCGGCTGCTCCTGCGCGAAACCCAGCGCGGTGCGGTCCAGGACGCCGTCCCAGCTCTGCAGCGAGATCTCGATGCGGCTGGTGACGGTCGGGTACAGCTCCAGGCGGGTGGTGGTGCCGGAGTCCGGGTTCACCTCCCGCACCTGGGGGCCGTCGCCCAGGTTCACGGTGACGGCGGTCGGGTGCGCGGGCAGATCGCCGCGCGAGGGTGTCACGGTCAGCCCGGTCACCAGGGTGGGGGCCGGGAGTTCGATGGTGAGGGTGGGTTTGGGCCCGGCCGGATTGCGCACGGTGGTCTCGGGCGCGGTCCAGCTGGTGCTCGGGTCGCCGTCGGTGGCGGCGAGCGCGGAGCCGCGCGGGTCCGCGACATCGGCCCGGCCGCGGGCGATGGGCCGCTCGGGGTCGGTGAGCAGCGCCTCCAGTGCGGGGCCGGGCCGGGTGTGCACGGTCAGGTCCGGTGTCACGGTGACGGGCCGCGGCACCTGCAGCGTGCGTTCGAACAGGCTCGGTTCCTCGGCGGCCAGCGCCAGGCCCTTGCCGCACCGGATCCGGTCGGGGGAGTCGAAACAGGCGCTGCGGCCGGGGAATTCCTGTCCCAGGTCCCAGCCCGCGACGGTGGCCCCGGCGGGCGGGGGCGGGAGCACGGTGCGATGCCGGATGTCGACGGTGACCGGGTTCTCGCGGTCGGCGTAGTCGTCCAGGCTCAGTTCCGCGATCCCGAACTGCCCACCGGCGCTGCCGTCCTCGGTGTGCACCGCGGTGATCTTGATCCAGTCGGTGCGCCCCGGCGGCAGCGAGATGGACACGGGCGCACCGGGTTCGGTGATGCGGCCCGCGACGGTGCCCTTGGCGGTCTCGACCTCGACCCATTTGATCGGGCTGCCGATGGCGGCCGCGCTGGTGGTCAGCCGCAGCACCGCCGAGCTCACCGGCTTGTCCAGGTCGAGCCGAAGCCATTGGCCGACCGCGTGTTCGGCGCCGTTGCTGATCCACGCGGTGGCCGGGTCGCCGTCCACCACGGCCGCGGTGGAGCTGCCGGGCGCGGCCCCGCCCAGCTGGGTGGCGTCGCCCGCGGCGCTGGATGCGGTGACGGTCGCGCCGGACCATTCGCCCTCCACCAGCGCCGCGCCGGGCACCGCGTAGTCGGGCACCAGATTGTGGGTGCGGCGGGCGTCGCCGGGTGCGCGCAGCGCCGAGTTGTGGTTGTCGACCCGCCCGAAGTCGGCTTCGCGGTCCATCGGGGTGTCGGTGATGGTGACGCCGTTCTGCGGCAGCCCGGCGGCGTTCGCGTCGGCGGACAGCAGGACCGGTCCGGCGGGTAGGGCCGGATCGCGCCGCAGCCGTTCCACGACTTCGGGTCCGCCCTGCACGACCGGGAGATTCGCCAGCGGAACCGTGAACGCGCCCGGGAACGAATCCGGTGCGCCCACCCCGCCGCGCACGCTGGTGGGCGTGCCGGGCGCGGGAGCCTCGACGCGGTAGATCTCGACCGCCGGGTAGCCGGGCCGCAGATCGCCGTCGGAGACCAGGCCCTCCACCTTGCCGGTCTCGATGGGATCCCCGAATTCGGTCACCTTCCGGATCCCCGGCGACCCTTCGATGGCGCGGTGCGCCAGCATCGGCCGGGTCGAGCGGGAGGTCTCCGGGTCGAGGTCGTTGCGCAACACCAGGACTCCGATGCCCTGTCCGGCCAGCGTGGCCGCCAGCCCCGCCGACGGCCGTCCGTCGGCGATCAGCCGCTGCACCGAATCCATGGCGCGAATCGCGCCGGGCGGGTTGAGCGGCACCGCGTCGCGCACCGCCCACGGGGTGCTCGCCAGCGCCTGCATCGGCTCGTCGCGGGTCAGGCCCCATACCTGGGAGGCGAACGGCGCGCCGGGCACGATCAGGGCGCGGGTGTCGGAGGCGTTGTGCGCCAGCCAGTCCGCCGTCTGCCGCCAGTACGCCGGGACCTCGTCGTAGCTGCCGCGCGGCGCGAGCTTGCCGGTCCAGGCCAGCGAGGTGGACAGGGCCAGCGCGGTCAGGATGAGCGCGCCCACCGCCACCAGCCGATCGCGTTCGGGATGCGCGAACGCCCTGCGCCACACCGGCATCGGCACCGAGGCGGGCAGCGGCACCCGGGCCAGCAGGTGGGCCAGCCCGAGCGCCAGGGGTAGTCGGATCAGCGGTTCCAGCTTGTGCACATTGCGCAGGGGCGCGCCGCCGGAATCCAGGAACAGCCGCACCTGTTCGGCGAACGGCCCGCCCAGCGCGCCCGCGTAGCCGGCGCAGATGCCGGTGAGGCCGACGATCAGGATCAGGACCAGCCGACCGCGATTCGGCATGGCCCGCATGGCCAGCCCCGCCATGCCCGCCGCCGCCAGCAGACCCGTGGCCAGGACCGCCGCGGGCTGGGTGACCAGCACCGCGCCCGCGATGCGCTCCGGCGACACGAACGGCGTCCAGCTGTCGGTGCCGCGCAGCACCTCGCCCAGCGAGGCCCACTGCGTGGTCACACCCGAGGACTCGATGTAGTCCAGGAACGGCGGACTCACCTTGCCCAGCAACAACAGTGGCACGACCCACCAGAAGGTGCCCAGCGCCAGCAGCGGGATCCAGGCGCGGGTGAACCGCCACCAGGTCCGATTCGGCTTATAGGACAACCACCACAAGGCCGCGGGCAGGAACGCCGCCGCCGTGGCCACCGCGTTGACCGAACCCATCAGGGCGAGCGCGAGGGCGCTGCCCGCGGGCGTCGCCATCCCGCGCCGCGGCGGCTCGGAGTCCGGGTCCCGTCGCAGGGCCACGCCCAGGGCGGCGGGGGCCAGCAGCACCCACGGGGCCAGCATCATCGGCAGCGTCTCCGAGGAGATCGAGCCGAGGGTGGTGAGCACGCGCGGCGACAGCGCGAACGCGACCGCGGCGATCACCCGCGAACCGCGGCTGCCGATGCCGAGCGTCTCGCAGAGCCGGACGATGCCCCAGAATCCGGCGAGCAGCAGCAGCGCCCACCAGATGCGCTGGGTCACCCAGCCGGGCAGGCCGAGCACGTGCCCGAGCGAGAAGAACGCCCCGTGCGGGAAGAAGTAGCCGTACGCCTGGTTCTGCACCTGACCCATCGGGGCCTGGCTACTCCACAGATGCGAGGCGCGGGAAAGGAAGCCGAGCGGATTCTGCGCCAGGTCGTACTTGGTGTCGGCGACGGTTTGCCCGGGGGCCTGCAGAAAGGTCAGCAGGAATGCTGCGATGACGCTGCCGAGCTGCCAGCGGCGGCCCAGCGGCGCGGTAGTCGGCGACCGATCCTCGTCCGGACCGGTCGCGGACTGTGAGTCTTCGGTGTGGTCTGGTTCGGAGGTCGTCCGGTCAGCGCGAGCCGTACTCAACGTTGTTCAGCAGCGACGAGGAAGCGTCGCCGCTGCGGTCGATATCGGGCCGCTTGTCCTGCGAGGCCGCCATTGTGATGACCAGGACCGCCGCCAGCCCGACCAGGGCCCCACCGACAGCACTCGCTGCACCAGGAACGGCAAACTTCATCGCGGTACTCCCAACATCGGACGCATGCGTAACCCGGCCAACCTAGCAGGTTTCGACGTGGCGGCTGCCCGCCCCCACACCGCCGGTCGAAAAGAATCCCGGGGCCGCGCCCCCGAACGCCCGCGACAGGTGGCGTCGGCACCGCCGCTAGTCGGGCAGCGCACACCGCAATCCGCCCAGGAAGGTACGGAGTTTGGCGGTGGTCTCGTGGAGTTCGGCGACCGGGTCGGAGGCCGCGACGATGCCCCCGCCGGCGGAAGCGCGCAGGGTGCGGGCGTCGGCCGCGAGTTCGGCGCAGCGGATCGCCACGAACCAGTCGCCGTCGCCGTCGGCGTCGCACCAGCCGACCGCGCCGCCGTAGAAGCCGCGGTCGCCCTCGAGCGCGGTGATGGCGTCCAGGGCCAGATCGGTCGGGGTGCCGCAGACCGCGGGGGTGGGGTGCAGCAGGACGGCCAGGTCCAGGGCGGTGGTGGCCGGGTCGCGCAGCACGCCGCGGATGGGGGTGGCCAGGTGCCAGACCTCGGGGGTGGAGAGCAGTTCGGGGGCGTCGGGGATGGACAGCTCGGTGCAGACGGGAGTCAGCAGCTCGCGGATCCAGTCGATCACATAGGCGTGCTCGTCGCGATTCTTGGTGCTGGCCAGCAAATCCCGGGCTTGCTCGGCGTCGGCCGTCGGATCGGCGAGCCGGGGCAGGGTGCCCGCCAGCGGGCGCAGGGTCACGGCGCGGCCGTGCCGCGACACCAGGGTCTCCGGTGTGGCGCCGAGCAGGGTGTCGCCCGGCCGGCCGGCGGCGGTCAGGTCGACGGCGTAGACGGCGGCGCGCGGATGCCGGGTGACCAGGTGGGCCGCGATCACCTCGGGTTCCAGCGGGGCCTGCGCCGCCACCCGCAGCGCGCGGGCGGCCACCACCTTGCGCAGCGGCTGCGCGGGATCGCCCAGCCGCTCGACCAGTTCGGTGACCCGCGCGACATGGTCTGCGGCACTCGGTATTTCGGCGACGACTCGCACTTCGGGCAGGTCCGGCAGGGCGGCGGGCCGCCACGGACCGGCGGTGTGGAGGGCCTGCCAGGGGGCGGTCAGCGCGGCCCGCCCGCGCGGATCGAAGGGCAGCGCGCCCACGATCAGCTCGGCCGCGCCGGACCGCAGCGCCGTGCTCGCGGCCGCCGCCGAATCGAACGCGGCCCGGGTGCCGGAGGTACGCAGCACACCGTCCGGGGTCGCGAGCAGAAATCCGTCCATGATGGTTCGACGATAGCCCCGCGTCCGCGCGCCCAACCCGGGGGAGCGACGCATCTCTCACCCGGTCGACCGGGTGGTGAGACGGATCACCCTGCGGCCCAGCATCTTTCCGGCAAGCGGTGTGATCCGGTCGGTGAGGGGTGTGCGAACCGGCGTCGGGACCTCACCGACCGGCGGGTTTCGGTTCGGGTTCGCGGCCGGGCGGCACCATGAGCACCGGCCGGTGGCAATGCTTGAGCACGGCGTCGGCGACGCTGGAGTGCATGAGGGCGCGGATGCCGGTGGCCCCGCGGGTGCCCGCCACGATGATGTCCACGTCCAGCTCGTCGGCGATCTCGACGATGGCGGTCCAGATGGTGGTGGTGCACTCCACGGTGCGCGCCTCAGCGTTGAGACCGGCCAGTTTGGCCAGCCGCACCCCTTCGGCATTGATATTCCGGGCGTCCACGAGCGCGACGTCCGCTATTTCGTCGTCGGTCATCCACTCCGGCTGCATCACCCCGGACAACCCCGACAGCCGCGCGGCCTGCCGCACCATCGGCTCCCACGCCGTCAGCACCACGGCCCGGTTCGCGGCCAGGAACCGTCCCGCGTATTCGACGGCCCGCCGGGCGTTCTCGGAGCCGTCGTAGGCGATCAGCATCAAATCGCAGGGCATGACGAACCTCCTGGTAGGAACGCCTCTCTGTCCTCTCGAGGCTACCCCTCGAGCCCGCTGTCCAGTGGACTTGGCAAGACCCGGCACGTCGCAAGTTCTCCACAGTTTGCGAACGATTCACCCAAAGCGGTGGTGCGATGGGGGGTACGGGTTTTCACTGAAAATGTCGGCCGTCGCCGGCAGTCGACATCGCCGTCGTTGGAGCAGGGCCCGAACGAGGGGTGGATTGTGCGGTTGGACGAGCTGACGACCCCGCAGGAGTGGGCACGGGTATACCGCTCCCTGTTCGGTCTCCCCTACGTGCACGTGACGACCCCGGGATTCGTGGTGCTACCGCTCAACGACACCATCGCGGTATTGAACACCCCGGAAGCGTTGGGAGCCTTGATCCTTCACGAGATGCTGGAGCGCGGCACGCCCGGCCCGGTGCTGGTGCGCGACAAGCCGCCGCGCCGCACCTTCCTCGCGGTCTTCGACGGCTACCCCGCCGACGACCTGCTGGAGCTGCTGGAGCGCAACAGCGTCGACATCGGCCCGCATCGCAGTAATGTCATCCTGCCCACCGGATTCGGCCGCCACACCCACGAGGGCCGCTGGTGGGCGCGCGAGCCCCGGCGCGACGAATCGCTGCCGCTGCTGTCCGAGGTGGTCGCGGCCACCCGCGTGGTGCTCTGAGCCCTGCGGTATCGAGGTGATGATCGAGGCGGCCACGTTCGGCCATCATGAGGCCGATCCCCGTGCCCTGCTGTATTACGAGTGGTGCCAGCGCGGCGAATCCGGTCACGCCGTCGGCGACTTCGAGGAGGAAGTGCACGAGCTGGCGAACACCAACCGGCCGGTTCCCGCCGCCTGCTGGCGACTACTGGAGAAGATCGAACACGCACCCCGGCTACCGGATTGGCCGTACACCGAGTGGGCGGACCCGCCCCAACCCGGCAATCCCGCTGTGCACGATCAGGATTCGGTCGCGGCGCTGCCGGAACCCGAACTGCTGGACCGTGTCCACGGCGGCTGGCTGGGCCGCCACACCGCCCGCGCCCGCACGGCGGCCGGGGTCGACTACGCCGTACTCGGCCTGCACCTCCTGGAACGCCGCGGCCTCGATTTCGATCCCGGCGATGTGGCCGCCGAATGGCTGGAACGCCTGCCCTTCCTGCGGACCTACACCGCCGAACGGGTCGCCTACCGCAATCTCATCGACGGTTTCGCCCCACCGGACACCGCCACCTACCGAAACCCCTACCGCGAGTGGATAGGCGCGCTCGTCCGCGCCGACATCCACGGCTACACCCACCCCGGCGACCCGCGCCGCGCCGCCGCCGCGGCCGCCCGCGACGCCTCGATCTCCCACACGGGCAACGGTTCCTGGGCCGCCATGTGGGCGGCCGCGCTCATCGCGACGGCCTTCACCGACCCCGAACCCGCCTCGGCCCTGATCACGGCCGCCTCGGTGATCCCGCCGCGGTCCCGCTTGGCCGTGGCCCTGGCCGAAGTCCTCGCCGACCATGCCCGCGGCGACTCCTGGGAACAGGCGACCGCCGCCGTCCGCGTTCGCCACACCCACTACAACCGGATCCACGCCATCGGCAACGCCTGTCTCATCGCCGCCGGATTGCTCTGGGGCGACGCGGATTTCACCCGGACCGTCGAACTGACCGCCCAAGGCGGCTGGGACACCGAGGCCAACACCGCGACCGCCGCCTCGGTGGCGGGTGTCCGCGCCGGGTTCGCCGCGCTCTCCGCCGGCCGAACCACTCCGCGCCCCGGCGCCGACGGCGGCCGGATCCCCGATTTGGCGCAGCGCACCGTGCGGCTCATCGGCCAGAGCCGCGAAGGCGGGAATCGAACCCGCACCTCCTGAACCGCTATCAGGTGATCTACCCCTTGATCCACTTCGCGACCGCCGCGCAGCGTATCGGATGAATCAGCGAACGCGCACAGGGTTTTTCCGCGTCGGGTACTACGAGCGTCGCGTCCTACGAACAAGGCGGCGCCCCGGCCCAGCATCTGGACCGGGGCACCGCCCTGTGTGAATTTCAGCGCCTACGCGGCGTGAAATCCATTGTCACTCAGCGCTCGACGATGGCGACGACGCCCTGGCCGCCCGCGGCGCAGATGGAGATCAGCGCCCGGCCGCCGCCGTTCTCCGCCAGCTGCTTGGCGGTCTGGGCGATGATGCGGCCGCCGGTGGCGGCGAACGGGTGGCCCGCGGCGAGCGAGGAGCCGTTCACGTTCAGCTTGGAGCGGTCGATCTTGCCGAGCGCGCCGTCCAGGCCCAGACGCTCCTTGCAGTACTGGTCCGACTCCCACGCCTGCAGGGTGGCGAGCACCACGGAGGCGAAGGCCTCGTGGATCTCGTAGTAGTCGAAGTCCTGCAGGGTCAGGCCGTTGCGGGCCAGCATCCGCGGCACCGCGTAGGTGGGGGCCATGAGCAGGCCGTCGGGGCCGTGGACGTAGTCCACCGCGGCGACCTCGGAGTCCACCAGGTAGGCCAGCGGGGAGAGGTTGCGCGAGGCCGCCCACTCCTCGGAGCCCAGCAGCACCGCGGACGCGCCGTCGGTGAGCGGGGTGGAGTTGCCGGCGGTCATGGTGGCGTCGCCCAGCTTGGTGCCGAAGACCGGCTTGAGGGTGGCGAGCTTCTCCAGGGTGGAGCCCGGACGCAGGTTGTCGTCGCGGGTCAGGCCCAGGAACGGGGTGATCAGGTCGTCCATGAAGCCGCGGTCGTAGGCGGCGGCCATGTTCTTGTGCGACAGGTAGGCCAGCTCGTCCTGCGCCTCGCGGGAGATGCCGAACTCCTTGGCGGTGATGGCGGCGTGGTCACCCATGGACAGGCCGGTGCGCGGCTCGGCGTTGCGCGGGATCTCGATGCCGACCATGGACGGGCGCAGGCGGCCGACCAGCTTCACGTAGTCGGAGTTCTTCTTGGCGCGGTTGGCGTCGAGCATCCACTCGCGCATGCCCTCGCTGACGCCGATCGGCGCGTCGGAGGTGGTGTCGGTGCCGCCGCCGATACCGTTCTCGATACGGCCCAGGGCGATGCCGTCGGCCACGGTGACGATGGACTGCAGGCCGGTGCCGCAGGCCAGCTGCAGGTCGTGGGCCGAGGTGTAGGGCGACAGGGTCGAGCCGAGCACGCTCTCGCGGATCATGCCGTGCTCGCCGACGCGCTTGAGCACCGCGCCGCCGACGACCATGCCCAGCCGCTCGCCCTGCAGGCCGAAGCGGGAGACCAGGCCGTTCAGGGTGGCGGTGAACATGTCCTGGTTGGAGGCGTGGGCGTACTTGCCGTCGGAACGAGCGAACGGGATGCGGTTACCGCCGAGGATGGCGACCGGGCGGGCCTGCTTGGTGTTCTTGGCCGCGGCCTTCGCCGAACGGGCTTTGGTGGTCACACGAGTCTCCTGAGGGGTGACGTCAGTCGGTTTACATTAAACTTACTCTGGAGTAAGTTCATTTGTCGACACCGTACCCCGCAGATGTGCGCAATGCCGCTTCCCGCGGACCTAGACAAGGAGAAGGTAGGAATCGTGGCTGCCAGCAAGAGCAAGGGCGCTCCCAACCTCTACGGATCTTTCGTTCACTCCGCCCCCGGCGCCTTCCTGGCCTCGAAGCTGGGCCTGCCGCAGCCGGAGACGCTGCGCCGCTACCGCGCGGGCGAAGCCGCCCTCCCCGGCCCGGTGCTGCTCGGCGGCAAGGGCCGCGCCGCGGACGCCGTGCGAAACCTGCTGGGCGACTACACCTTCGTCGACGCCGTCACCCCGGGCGTGAAGTTCGGCGCGCTCGTGTTCGACGCCACCGGCATCAAGACCATCGAAGAGCTGCAGCAGCTGTTCGAGTTCTTCCAGCCCGCCATGCGCAGCATCGCCCCCTCGGGCCGCGTGCTGGTCATCGGCACCACCCCGGAGCTGGCCGGTTCGGTCGACGGCCAGATCGCGCAGCGCGCGCTCGAGGGCTTCACCCGCTCGGTCGGCAAGGAGCTGCTGCGCGGCGCCACCGCCAACCTGGTGTACCTGCACCCCGAAGCCGCCACCGCCGCAACGGGTCTGGAGTCCACCCTGCGCTTCGTGCTGTCGGGCAAGTCGGCGTTCGTCGACGGCCAGGTCTTCCGGGTCGGCTCCGACGACGCCGTCGCCCCCGCCTCCTGGGACAAGCCGCTCGAGGGCAAGGTGGCCGTGGTCACCGGCGCCGCCCGCGGTATCGGCGCCACCATCGCCGAGGTCTTCGCGCGCGACGGCGCGACCGTGATCGTCGCCGATATCCCGGCCGCCGGTGAGGCGCTGTCCGAGACCGCCAACAAGGTCGGCGCCACCGCCCTCGCGCTGGACGTCACCGCCACCGACGCCGCCGAGAAGCTGGCCGCCTTCGCCACCGAGCGCTTCGGCGGCATCGACATCGTCGTCCACAACGCCGGCATCACCCGCGACAAGCTGCTCGCCAATATGGACGAGGGCCGCTGGAGCTCGGTCATCAACGTGAACCTGGCCGCGCCGCACCGCATCACCGAGGGCCTGGTCGCCGCGGGCGCGCTGCGCGCCGGCGGCCGCGTCATCGACGTGTCCTCCATCGCCGGCATCGCGGGCAACCGCGGCCAGACCAACTACGGCGCCTCCAAGGCCGGTGTCATCGGCATGGTGAACGCCGAGGCCCCGAAGCTGGCCGAGAAGGGCATCACCATCAACGCGGTGGCCCCCGGCTTCATCGAGACCGCGATGACCGCCGCCATCCCGCTGGCCACCCGTGAGGGCGGCCGCCTGCTGTCCTCCCTGCTGCAGGGCGGTCAGACCGTGGACGTCGCCGAGACCATCGCCTACTTCGCGTCCCCGGCCTCGAACGCGGTGAACGGCAACATCGTTCGCGTCTGCGGCCAGGCCATGATCGGAGCATGATGTCGCAGACCATCACCCTGTCCGAGGTGCCGAAGAACGGCGGCCTGTTCGTCAAGGCCGCCCTCGGCGCGCTGCCGGTGCCCGGGCTCTCGGCCCGCAAGCCGACCCTGCCCGACCGCAGCGTCCGGCTGGAGGGCTTCCGGGTGAATCCGGACCACCTGGCCGCCTACTGCCGGGCCACGGGGCTGCGCTTCAGCGACTCGCTGCCGCTGACCTACCCGTTCGTGCTCAGCTTCCCGCTGGCCATGCAGCTCGTCGTCGCCCGGGACTTCCCGTTCGTGGCGGTCGGCGCGGTGCACGCGGAGAACGTCATCGAGCGCACCCGCGCCATCTCGGTCGCCGAGCCGCTGGACTTCGACACCCACATCGAGAACCTGCGCGAGCACCCGAAGGGCCTGCTCGTGGACGCTGTCACCGAGGTGAGCGTCGGCCGTGAGCTGGTGTGGCGGCAGGTCACCACCTTCCTGCACCAGCAGCGCACCTCGCTGTCGGGCGGCCCCAAGCCGGAGCCGAAGCCGGAGGAGGTGCCGCCGCCGCCGATGCGCACCCTGCGCGTCGATCAGAAGATGATCAACCGCTACGCCGCCGCCTCGGGCGATCACAACCCGATCCACACCTCGGGTCTGGGCGCCAAGGCCTTCGGCTTCCCGAAGCCGATCGCGCACGGCATGTGGTCGGCGGCCGCCATTCTCGGCGCCATCGAGGGCCGGATCCCGGACCGGACCACGTACTCGGTCAAGTTCGGCAAGCCGATCCTGCTGCCGTCCACCGTGAACGTGTACGCCGACCAGGTGTCCGGTGGGTGGGACTTGTCCTTGAAGCACCCGAAGAAGGGCTATCCGCACCTGACGGCTACGCTGCGCTGAGCAAGAGCCTGACACCCGAGGACTCGGGCCGGGCCGCGATCGTGCGGTCCGCCCGTCGGGGGTGAAGAGCCGCACGCTGTCTCGAATATCGGATGTCGCCACGCAGGGGTTTCTACATCCGATGCGAAACAGCGTGCGGCTCTTGTGCTTTCGGAGGCCGATGCCGGTCCGGCGTCAGCAGCCGCAATCGCAACCGCAGTCGCAGCAATCACAGTCGCAGTCGCAGCAGTCTCCGCAGCCGTCGCAACCGTCACAGCCGCAGCCGTCGCAACCATCACAGCAGTCCATCCACGGCTCTTTGCGGCGGCCGCTGCACGGGCCGGTGTGCTCCGCGCAGCAGGCGTAACCGGTGCAGTACTGGGTGCAGATGATGCCCAGGCCCTCGAGCAGGCTCGGCCGCTGGTCGGGGGCCAGTCGCGGCTCGAGGTTCAGCCGCGGTGCGGACGCGATGGGCCCGCCGCCTTCGAACACACCCGGCCGGACCTCGGTCAGCGCGACGGTGCCCGCCGCCGCGGCCAGGGCGGAGTTCGCGCCGCAGGCTCGGGTGCTGCACGCGTGGGCGATGCCCGCCGCGCGGCCCAGGCGGCGGACGACCCCGCCCAGCGGATCCAGCAGGATCCAGCGGACCGTCGCGGCGCGGTCCAGAGCGACCCGGGTGAGGGCGGCGCGCAGCAGCGAATTCGATTCGCGCACCAGGGCGTGCGCCTGCGCCGGGGTGGTACCGGTGGCGAGCAGCGGGTTGAAGTGACCGGCGGCGCGGTCGGCGTCGAGGTCCTCGAGGGCGTCCGCGAGATGGGCGATGTGGCCGAAATGCCATCCGGCTTCGCGCAGCGCGTCGGCGTTCTCGGGGCGATCGGCCAGGATGGCGGTGTGCGCGAAAAGTTCCGCGGCGCACACCTGGGTCGGTGCGGTCAGTTCCGCCAGCGAGCTGCCGGGCGAGTTCTCCAGGCGCAGCTGGGATTCGATGGCGGCGAGCAGCGGCTCGACATCCAAGCCGAGGGGTTCCGCCGCCGCGCGGGCGTTGGCGTGCCAACGGGTGGAGACGCGCGCCAAGGGGCGGCGGGCCAGGCGGTGGGCGTCGCCGTCGTCCACGTGATCGCGAATCTTGGCCGCGCCCAGCAGGAGTGAGGCGGTGGCGGCCAGCCGGACGCCGGGCGCGTCGGCGGCGACCACCTCGGCCCGGCGCAGGCCG
>NZ_JBSGCY010000040.1:0-46317 GCF_053602115.1 Nocardia sp. NPDC004582
GGCCGCACCGACGGCGGCGGACACATCCGCGGCGGCCATCGGCTGCACGGCCGCACCCGACAGCCGCACCGCGCCGTCGGCGGTGGCGGAATCGGCGATCTGCCCGGCGAATTCGAAGAACTGGGTGGCGCGCACGATCGAGTACGACAGCGCGGAAGCTGTGATCAGCTCCTCCTGCGCCACCTTCGCCCGCAGGTACCCGGACTCCGGCAGGCGGTCGGTGCCCACCACCGACAGCGCCACGTAGTGCCCGACGCCGGCGGCACCGGCGGCATCGAGAAGGGTTCGGGTGGAGGTTCGGAAGAACTCCATGACGTCGTCGTCCTGGAACGACGGCGAGTTGGAGACGTCGACCACCACGTTCGCGTCCTGCAGTACCTCCTTCACGCCCTCGCCGGTGAGCGCGTTCACTCCCGTGCTGGGCGCGGCCGGAACCGCCTCGTGGCCACGTTCGACGAGGCCGGCCACGACCTTCGAACCGATCAGCCCGGTGCCACCGATAACGACGATCTTCACTGCCCACTCCTTCCACTCGAGCCCTTGCGGTGCGGGTTCCGGGACGCGATCACAGTCCTGTTGTCAGGACCACGCGGAACCGGGCTTTGCCGCTGAGGGCGTGGCGATATGCAGCGGGCGCGTCGTCGAGCGACCGCTCCTCGATCATGGCCCGGATGCCGGTCATGGCCGCGAAGTCGAGGGTGCGCTCGACGTCGCGGGCGGTGCCGGCCGGGTGCCCACGCACCGCCCGGGACTGAAAGATCAGCTGGAACGGACTGACCGGGATCGGCGTCGGAACCGCGCCGATGACGATCAGCTCGCCGTCGGTGGACAGGCCGTCGATCGTGGCGGCCATCGCCTCCGAGCTCGCGGCGGTGGCCTGCACGACGCGGGCGCCGCCGAGCCGGCGGAGTTCGGCGGCGACATCCTGGGTCGTGGAGTCGATGTAGTGCCGGGCCCCGAGTTTCGTGGCGAGCGGTTCCTTGTCCTCGCCCCGCGCGATCGCGACGGTGTCGAAGCCCATCTTCGCGGCGAACTGGACTCCGAGGTGCCCGAGCCCTCCGATGCCGAGGATCGCGACCAGATCGCCGGGACGGGCCTGGCTACGGCGCAGCGAGTTGTAGGTGGTCACGCCGGGCAGGCCATCGGTCCGGCATCGACCGCGGTGAACCCGTCGGGGATGCGGGCGATCGCGCTGGCCGGCACGACCACCGCTTCGGCGTATCCGCCGCGATACTGCCAGCCCGGCACCTGGAGGTTCTCGCAATGCATGAAGTCCCCGTCACGACAGTGGTCGCAGTACAGGCACGCACCGCCGAACCAGCCGACGGCCACCCGATCGCCGGGACGCCAGCGGGCAACACCGTCGCCGACCGCGTCGATACGACCCGCGATCTCGTGGCCGGGCGTCAGCGGGAACGTCAGGCCGGGCAACGCATTGGTGACGAACGCATTGTCGGAGTGGCAGATACCGCAGGCTTCGACGGTGACCCGCACCTGTCCCGGCCCCGGATCGGGTATTTCGCGAGTGGTCAGGAACAGTTCGCCGTCCGGGCGGTCCACCTGGACGGATCGGATGCTGGGCATCAGCGGAACTCCCTCCGGCTGTGAGCGGGCGTGCCATGCAGTTCGCGCAGAATCGCTACTGAGATCGATTGGCATCGAACAGAACTGCCTGAGCGCGGTCCTGTCCGTCACGGTCCTCCGCCGGACCGCCGGGGCACCTTCGAGGGTAATGCCCCCACCCACCCGGGTCGATACGAACACTCGTTCGACAGCCGGGGCGTTGCCGATTCTCAGAGTGTTCGCAGGGCCTTGTCGGATGGGGATCCGGGCTCGACGGTGTAGAGCCCGAGGGTTTGATCGAGATCGCCGCTGGGCGTGAAGGCTTCGAAGCCGAGGCTGAGTTCCCCGGCGGTCGGGTGGCGGTAGCGCTTGGTGCCGAAGGTCGGCCGATAGACGTCCTGCCGGGACCACCAGCGCCGGAAATCCGGATCGTCGGACAGTTCGCCGACCAGTGCGGAGAGCCTGGGATCACGCGGGTGGTGGCCGGCGTAGAGATGCAGCATGCCGATGTTCTCGCGAGCTGTCTCGGACCAGTCGAGGTAGAGGTCGCGGGCGGCGGGGTCGAGAAACATGAACCGGGCCATGTTCCACTCACCGGCCGCGGCGTCGTCGAAGCCGGGGTAGAAGGTGCGCGCCAGGCGATTCATCGCCAGTACGTCGAGCCGGTGTCCGAGAACCATCGCGGGGATCTCGGTGATGTTGTGCAGAACCCGCAGCAGACCGGGACGTACCTGCTGGAGGGCCGGTGGTGGCTGTGGGCCGGCGGGTTTCGCCAAGGCGAACAGGTGATCGCGTTCGGTGTCGTCGAGCCGCAGCACGCGTGCCACCGCATCGAGCACCGCGGCGGAGACATGGGTGTTGCGGCCACGCTCGAGCCGCACGTAGTAATCGACGCTGACCCCGGCCAGCTGTGCGACTTCCTCGCGGCGCAGGCCCGGCACCCTGCGGATCCCCGGATGCGGGGGCAGGCCGGCGGCCTCTGGGCTGATACGCGCCCGCCGAGAGCGCAGGAACTCCCGAAGGTCGGTTTCGATCACGGTTGCCCAGGCTAACGGCACTCGGTGCGCAGCGGGGGTACATCCGTGCCCCCGGTACGTCGTACCACGGGAAAAACCGTAGTCTGCCGGCGACTTCGCGGCGGTGGTGTGCTCAATGGGTCCCATCCACCACCGACGGAGGTCGTAAGGAAATGAATGAATCCAAGATCATCCTGGTGACCGGAGCATCCAGCGGTATCGGCGAGGCCACGGCTCGCCGGCTGGCCGCCGCCGGCCATCACGTCGTCCTGGGCGCGCGGCGCACGGACCGCTTGGCTCAGCTGGTCACGGAGCTGAAGGACGCCGGATACGACGCCGAGTACGCGCACCTGGACGTCACGAACCTGGATAACGTACGCGCGGTCGTGACCGACGTGCGCGCCCGCCATGGGCGGGTCGATGTCCTGGTCAACAATGCCGGTGTCATGCCGCTGTCGATGGTCGAAGACCTGCGGGTCGACGACTGGAACCGGATGATCGATGTCAACCTGCGCGGTGTGCTGCACGGCATCGCGGCGGTGCTGCCCTCGATGCGCGAGCGCAGATCAGGGCACATCATCACTATCGCGTCCACCGCCGCGGACCGCGTGGACCCGACCGGAGTGGTGTACTCGGCGACCAAGTACGCCGTCCGCGCCATCTCCGAAGGGCTGCGCCAGGAGACCTCCGATATCCGGGTCACCCTCGTCAACCCCGGGCTCACCCACACCGAACTCACGCACTCCGGCGGTGCGCCCGAACTGCAGAACGCGATCCGCGAAGCGCTCGCCACAGCCGGTCTCGACGCCTCCGCCATCGCCGCGGCCATCGACTACGCCGTCGGCCAGCCCGATGGCGTCGACGTCAACGAGATCGTCGTCCGCTCGACCACGTCGCTGCAGGGCTAGAAAGGCGCAATCGTCACGGTCTCCGGCCGCACCGAGCCGATGAAGTCGATCATCGCCTCGCGATACACGGTGCCGTGAACGGGGCGATCAGCCCCGGAAAGTCCCTATGGCACAGCGGCCACGGGGACAAAGCCTTCCCCGGACCAAGGAGTTACGCCATGCCGACGATGCACCCGAGAACCTGGTTGATCACCGGAAGCTCCCGCGGTTTCGGCCGCAGCCTCGCCCGCGCCGTCCTCGCCGCCGGCGACACTCTCGTCGCCACCGCGCGAAATCCTGTGGACGTCAGCGATCTCGCCGACGAATTCGGCGCACGGGTCCTGCCGTTCCCCCTCGACGTGACCCGGCCCGAGCAGGCCCGGCTCGCTGTCGCCGCGGCGGTCGAGCGTTTCGGGCGGCTCGACGTGGTCGTCAACAATGCCGGCTACGCCAATCTGGACTCGATCGAACACATCGCGGAGGACGATCTGCGCGCCCAGGTGGAAACCAATCTGTGGGGCGTCGTCAACGTCACTCGTGCCGCGCTGCCGGTACTGCATCGCCAGCGCGCCGGGCACATCATCCAATTCTCATCGATCGGAGGGCGGCAGGGCTCGCCCGCACTCGGTGCGTACCAGCTGTCCAAATTCGCGGTCGGCGGATTCTCCGAGGTGCTCGCCGCAGAGGTCGCTCCGCTGGGCATCAAAGTCACGATCATCGAGCCCGGCGGCTTTCGCACCGATTGGGCCGGCATGTCGATGCGCACCCCACTGGCCCTGGACCCTGATTACGAGCCCACCGTCGGGGCGATGATCACGCGACTGCGTGACAATCACGGCCGGGAGGACGGCGACCCCGACCGCGCCGCCCAGGTCATACTCGACCTCGTCGGGCTCGCGGACCCGCCACTACGACTGCTGCTGGGCAGCTATGCGCTCGAACGCGCCGCCGACATCCTCGAACGACAATCGGCGTCCGATCGGAAATGGGCATACCTGAGCAAGCGAACCGACTTTCAACCTCTGGACGGCGTGAAATGACAAGCGCGGCAACCGAAAACATCACCATCGGCGGCGAGTTGACCGTCGGCCGCGTCGGCTACGGCGCCATGCGGCTGACCGGGCCGAAGGTCTGGGGCGAATACCCCCACCGAGAACACGGAATCGCGCTGCTGCGCGCCGTCGTGGAGCAGGGCGTGACCTTCATCGACACCGCCGACGTCTACGGTCCGCACTCGAATGAGGAGCTCATTCGCGACGCACTGCACCCCTATCCGGACGATGTGGTAATCGCCACCAAAGGCGGCTTCGTCCGCGGCGGTCCCGAGTACAGCGATATGGGCGCGGTCGGGAACCGGAACTACCTGCGGCAAGCGGCCTACATGAGCGCTCGCCGACTCGGCTTGGACCACCTCGACCTGTACTACCTGCACACGCCGACAATGACCGACGCTCCCTACGAGGACATCATCGGCACCCTCGCGCAGATGCGTGACGATGGGCTTATCCGCCACATCGGACTGTCCAACGTCGATGCCGACCAACTGCGCGTTGCGCTCGACATCACCGACATTGCCGCTGTCACAGTGCATTACAACGTCGGCGAGCGTCGCGGCAGCGCCGTCCGGCAGCTCGCGCAGCAATCGGGCCTCGTCTTCTCGCCGTGGCATCCCGGGGCTCTCCCCACGGGCGAGAAGGGCAAGCCGTTCCACCGCGTGATCGATCCCATCGCCGCCGAACACCACGCCACACCACAACAGATCGCCCTGGCCTGGCAACTGCACCGTGGCGGCCAGTCGCTCCCCATCCCCGGTACGACCAGCATCGAGCACCTGAAGGAGAACCTCGCCGCCGCGAACATCGAACTCTCCCCGGCCCAGGTCGCCGCCATCACCGCCCTTGTCCCCGAAGACTATTGAGGCAGACTACGCGTCAGGGCCGCGGCGCGCCCCGGTCCGCGCCGTTGTGACGGATTTCCTCGGGGTCGGGGCAAGATCGGAAGCGCAACGGCGGCTCGCGCGTTGGGACCTCGAGGACACTGTCGAAGGAGATCATGATGGCGGAAGCGTATGTGCTCGGTGGTGTTCGGACCCCCTTCGCCCGGTACGGGGGTTCGCTGTCGCACATTCGGACCGATGACCTGCTGGGGATGACCATGAAGGGGGCGTGCGAACGCGTCGGCGTGGGTCTCGATCAGATCGAGGACATTGTCGCGGGGTGCGTCAATCCGGCCCACGAAGGGATGGGGGATGTCGCGCGGTGGGCGGCGCTGGCGGCGGGGTTCCCCGACACGGTGGCCGGGTGACGATCAATCGGTTCTGCGGATCGTCGCTGAGTGCGACCGTCAATGTCGCGCACGCGATCAAAGCGGGGGATCTGGGCGTCGGGATCGCCTGTGGCGTCGAATCGATGTCGCGGTCGGGATGGGCGTACATGAAGGGCGACAGCCCGTTCGGGCCCCGTGGCCCGGTCGTCCTGCTCGACACCATGTGGGCGGGCGCGGGCGGTCCCGCCAATCCGGCGCTGCTGGCGCGCAACGCTTACATCGGGATGATCGAGACGGCGCAGAACGTCGCCGACCGCTACGGGCTGACCAGGGAGGAGATCGACGCGTTCGCGCTGCGCACGCAGCGAAATGCCAAGGCGGCCAGGGATTCCGGACGGCTGGCCAAGGAGATCATGCCGGTCGAGATCGGCGCGACGAAGAAGACCCCCGCCCGCCTGTTCGAGCACGACGAATTCATCCGCGACGACACCACCGCCGAGAAGCTGGCGGCGCTGCCCCCACAGCCGGGGACGACGCAGATGACCGCGGCGAACTCGACTCCCCTGACCGACGGAGCCAGCGCGCTGGTGCTGGCCTCGGGTGAACGAACGGCCGAACTCGGCGTCGAACCGCTGGCGCGGGTGGTGTCGTCCGCGGTGTACGGGATCGATCCGCACTACATGGGTCTGGCACCGGCGTGGGCGTTGCCCCTGGCGATCCAGCGCGCGGACCTGACCCCCGAACAGATCGACGTGTGGGAAGTACACGAGGCGTTCAGCGCTCAAGCCCTGGGCGTGCTGCGTGAACTGCCCAACCAGCTCGACGGCTTCGTCATCCCCGACGAGAAGCTGACGCCGAACGGCGGCGCGGTGGCGATCGGTCATCCGTTCGGCGCCACCGGCGCCCGCTACGTCCTGACGCTGGCCACCGAACTGCGGGAACGCAATGCGCGCTACGGCGCGATCGGAGTCTGCATCGGATCCGGCCAAGGAGTCGCCATCGTCCTCGAAAACCCGTCCGCCACCTGAGAAATCAGCGGCGGCGGACCCTGCTTCACCGTCGGAATCGGAGCCGGCCCTTGGACGGAAGTCCGACCGGCCGGTGAGGTCATACCGGCCGAAGCTGGTTGCCTGCGTGGTGTTGCGGGCCGCGGGGCCCGTAGTCGAGTTCGGCTCCTCGGTTGCTGCTGGCGGTGACCGGAGCGGGAGAATCGAAGGGATCCATGATCGATTCGATGAAGATCAAGCTGTCATTGGGTGCGGAGAGGGCGTGGTGCAGGTCCGCGGGAGTCTTCGCGACGAATGATCGTGCCGTGGTGTCGGGGCGAAGCACTTTCGGCAGATCCGCGTACGCCCACGGGGCGATGTCGTTGTAGGACTCGGTCTTTCCGAGGTAACCGCGCTCGATGGTGTATCCCCCATTGTTGATCAGGAAGATCACCGGCTGGTGGTCGTGCCGCAGGATGGTCGACAGTTCCTGCGCGGTCAGCTGGAACGAACCGTCGCCGACGAACAGCAGATGGCGGCGGTCCGGCGCCGCGGTCAGCGTGCCGAGCAAGGCCGCGACCGAGTATCCGATCGACCCCCAGTTGACCGATCCGACGAAGGTGCAGCCCCGCGGGAGTTTCAGGCCGAAGAGGGCATAGGAGGTGCCGTTGTCGACGAGCAGTACATCCCCGGGCCGGATGTAGTCCTGGATGGCTTGCCAGTACGCCGCCTGCGTCAGCTCGGCTGACCGGTCGGTGCGAGTGCGTGGCGGCGCTCCTACCGGCCGAGGCGTCGCGCGATCGGTCACGCGCGGCACCGCGTCGATGACGCCGCGCAGGACTTCCTGCAGCGATACCGCCTGGTAGTTGTCCTTTCCGACGTCGGCCGAGTGCGCGCGCAGGTGGATCGTGTCGGCGGGCAGCGAAACGGTGAAGTCGCCCGTGGTCGCTTCGATGGGTCGGTATCCGATGCAGAGCAGGCAATCGGCGGCCTGCATCGCGTCGAGCGTGTGCCGCGCACTCGCTTCGCCGTTGTAGACGCCGGCGTAATAGGGAAACGTTTCGTCGATCACCGCCTTGGCGGTGTTGCTCACCGCCACCGGAATTCGCATCTTCTCGGCGAGTTCTGTGACCTGCTCGGCGACGCCGAACCGGTCCGCGTCCAGATCCACCAGAATCGCCGGCGACTTCGCGGCGGACAGGTGGGCGGCGACCGCGGCGACGCACGAGCTCAGCCGTTCGGGGTCGCTGGATGGCTGTTCGAGGACCAGCGGCTCGACCGGAACCTCGATCTCCAGGTAGGCGATGTCGGACGGCAGCTCCAGGTACACCGGCAGCTTCTCCCGCCAAGCGGTGAGGATGAGCCGGTCGATCTCGAGGGTCGCGTTGCTCGGGGTCAATCTGGCCTGTGCGGCGGTCACCTGCGCGAACGCGCCGAGAAAGCGGTCCCAGGTCCCATCGGCCATCGTGTGGTGCATCCCCAGGCTCCGATCGATGGACCTGAGGGGAATCGACCCGCAGATACAGACCACGGGAACATGTTCGGCATAGCAGCCGGCGATTCCATTGATCGCACTCATCGCGCCGACAGCGTTCGTCACCAGGAGAGCGCCCATGCCTTTCAGCCGTGCGTAGCCGTCCGCCGCGTAGGACGCGTTCAGCTCGCCGCAATTGCCGACCCATTCGATGCCGCCGCGTTCTTGGAGCTGCTGGAGAAATTCGAGGTTGTAATCCCCGGGGACCCCGAAGAGGTGGCTGATCCCGGCCTCCGACAAACGACGCAGCAGAAAGTCACCGATCGTCATTCGTCGCGTTTCGCGTTTGGACATCGCGACAATCGCTTTCCGACACCCTCGCCACGTGACCGGATCCTCACCAAAGATGCGGAATGGTCACGTCTTCGTGATGCTTCGGAATCTCGTACCTCCGGCGATGAGCGCGGAGAATTAGGGCGCTTCATCCCATTGCTCAGCACCAGCTGGATATGAGGAGGTAGCTCTATGACCACGGCCCGCGACATCATGATGCCCGGTGCGCAGTGGATATCCCACGATCAGACCGTCGCCGACGCGGCAGAGGTAATGGCCGAGCTCGACGTCGGATCGGTGGTTGTCGCCGATGAGAACGAACGAATGGTCGGCATCATCACCGACCGCGACATCGCCGTGAAGTGCGTGGCCCGGGGACTGTCCCCCGAGGACACCCGAGCCAGTGAACTGTGCGAGGCCACACCACGCTGGGTGGCCGACGACGCCGACGTCTCCGAGGTGCTCAGCTCGATGGAGAGCCACCGGGTCAAGCGGATGCCGGTGATCGACGGGCACAAGCGGATGGTCGGCATGATCAGTGAAGCCGATCTGGCCAGGCATCTCGACGAACACACCCTCGGGGAATTCGTGACCGCCATCTACGGAAGAGCGTGAGCCCCGAAACCAGCGATCGGCTCTGGAGGAGGTGTGAGCTGAGGCCCGCCATCCGCGCCCGGAGTTGCCGGTGTGGCCGATCGTGTAGGTGCCCGCGCCCTTCGGCGGCCAGGCAATTGGCGACTGACGGCGGAATTCGTTGGGCGACTCGGCAATTGAGCGCATAACGGTCGTGCGAACTGATCGCACGCCTGGCGGCCCGGGCGTCACGTGGTGAGCGCCCGGGCCCAGCCCGGATATCCCTCCGGAAGGCGACCTATGTGGCGACCGGCGGCTCGTCGGTGTGATGCATGATCGCGTCCCACCACGATTCGAGCCGGCTCGGATCCGGCCAGCGCACCACCGGCACATCATCGTCGGAACCACGGGCGATGGCGGGCGGCGTCCGGCGCAGGCCGACCCGCCGAGTGGGTCGGTGGCTGTGGGGTTCGTGCGGGCTTGCTGTCATGGCGCACCTCCGAATCCTGGCCCGACGCCGGTCGCACCGGGCGGGCTGGATTCTCAACTCGCGGCGGCGGTGTACGCCGAGGTCGGCCGCGCGCGAGTGGGTCTGTGCCACCGCAGAGGGGGGCCGACCTGCCCCACACTAGGCGTTCAAGGTCAAGGGCGGGCCACGGTCGGCCCAATTCCCCGCGAACTGTCCCCGATTCACCGGCTCGCGCCGGTGCCTGCGACGGCTCGCCCACCGTTGACGCTCCTGCGAACCAGGAGTTCGGAATCCGGGAGTAGCGTCATGGAAATGGACGCGGCCCAGTCGACCGTCGGCGTCGAAGAAGAGTTTGTGCTCGCGGACCGCGTGACCGGTGCGCCCGCCTCGAAGAACTCCGAGGTGGCCCGAATCGCGGCGGATCGTGGAATCGATCTGAAACTGGAACTCACCCGATGTCAGGTGGAGACGAACACCCGTGTGCACACCCGCACCGACGAGTTGATTCAGGAATTGCGCGATCTGCGACTCGGGGTGGCGTCCTGCGCCGAGCAGCAGAACACCCGGTTGCTCGCGGTGGCGATTCCGCCGACCGTGCCCCACGAATTCTCGGTGACCGACACACCACGGTATCGGCGAATCGCGGCGGACTTCGGTTTGCTCGCCCATGAGCAGGGATTGTGCGGCTGCCACGTTCACGTCGCTGTTCCGGACAAGGAAACCGCCCTCCAGGTCAGCAATCACCTGCGCCCCTGGTTGCCATTGTTCCTGGCGCTGACGGCGAATTCCGCGATCCACCGGGGCGTCGAGAGCGGGTTCGCCAGTTGGCGACACGTCCTGTGGCAGCGGTGGCCCAGCGCCGGACCGCCACCGTATTTCACGTCGACGCAGGATTACGACGCCATGATCGCGCTGCTGGTTTCGAGCGGCAGCATTCTCGACGAGACAATGGTGTATTGGGACGTTCGTCCCTCCATCAAATACCCCACCGTCGAGGTCCGGGTCAGCGACATCCCCGCCACGGTCGAGGAGACCGCCCTGCTCGCCACCCTGGTGCGTGCCACGGTCATGACCGCGCGAATGTCCTTGGAGCAAGGCATCACCGGATCCCCGGTATCGCACGAGCTGCTGCGCGCCGCGTACTGGAAAGCTGCCCGTTTCGGTCTCGACGGCACCGGCCTCCACCCCGGAAACGGACGTGTGCTCCCGGTGCACGTGCTGCTCTCGGAACTCGTCGATCACATCGGACCGGCACTCGAGGAGCTCGGCGACCGCGAATTCGTCACCACCGGCATCAATGCCGTGCTCGGCCGAGGCAATGGGGCATGCCGCCAGCTCGCGGCCTTCCGCCTGCGTCGAGACGTCAGCGATGTCGTCACCGAGCTGGCGAACGCCACCCTCGAAGGCTGCCACCGCCACCCCGCCGACGTGCGTTCCTGATCCGCCCGAGGAGGCCGACATGTCCGAAGACATCCCGGAAACTCCGTCCTGGGTGCCCCCACCGAGCTCGACCTGTCGGAGGTAACCCTCATGGTGCAGGATTGGGGTGGCCCGATCGGGTTCGCGGTCGCGACGCGGCACCCGGATCGGTTCTCCGCGTTCGTGATCGGCAATACCTGGGCCTGGCCGAAGTCGGATCCGGGGACGCGGGTGTTCGCCCGGATACTGGCCGGCCCCATCGGTGACTACCTGATTCTGCGTCGAAACTTCTTCGTCGAGCGGCTCATCGCCGCGATTCGGGAATGGGCGGCGCGTAACGGCGACGAGGACTGAACCGGCGGCAGCACCAGGTGCCGGCAGCAGCTGTCGGTCGCACCGATTAATTTGTGCGCGCGGCTCCGTCAGCATCCACGACCCCGGTTACCGCGAGGAAGAAGGACAACCATGACCACCGGAAAAGATCTCGTACTCACCCACGTCGCCGTCCTGGTCGGCGACCAGCAGCAAGCCCTGGAGTTCTACCGCGACGTGATCGGCCTCGAGGTCCGCCAGGACATGTCGTTCTTCGGCGACCTGCGCTGGCTCACCGTCGGCCCGGCCGCCCAGCCCGGCATCGAGTTCCTGCTCGAAACCCCCACCATGAACCCGAACGAGGCCGCCGTGCAGGCCAACCGCGCCCGCCTGGAAAGCCGCGCCATGGGCACATTGATCTTCCTGACCGAGGACGTGGATGCGACGTTCAAGCGCCTCGAAGCGGCCGGTGTGCCGGTCGAGCAGCCCCTGATCGACCAGCCGTACGGCGTGCGCGACTGCGGCTTCGCCGACCCGTGGGGCAACCACCTGCGCTTCTCCCAGCCGCAGGGCTGATCCGGTCGAGGCCTCCCCATCCGGCCAGTGCCCCGGGGAACCGCCCAGGGGAAACCACCGGTGCGAGCCGGACCCAGCGGAGCGGATTCTGGACCGAGACAGTAATCCGCACGAGAGGAGCAACGGCGATGGATACTCGATCCGATCGGTCCGAGACCTTCGACCAGCAGCTGGGTCGGCACGACGACGAGCAGGGAGTGGGAGCGTGAAGGACTACGACGTCATCGTCCTCGGCGGCGGCTCGCCGGGCGAGCACTGCGCGGGTGAATTGGCCGACGGCGGATTGCGGGTCGCCGTGGTCGAACGCGATCTGGTCGGCGGCGAATGCTCGTACTGGGCATGCATCCCGTCCAAGACGCTGTTGCGTCCCGGCGAAGCCGTCCAGCAGGCGCGGGAAGCCCAGGCGCGCGCGGAGATCGATGTGGCGGCCGCGCTGGCCTGGCGAGACTTCATGGTGTCGGACTACTCCGACACCGGCGCCACGGGCTGGCTGTCGAGCAAGGGCATCGACCTGATCCGCGGCGCCGGACGGCTCGCCGGACCGGGTGTGGTCGAGGTCGGGGGTGTGCGCTACACCGCCGACCACATCGTCATCGCCACCGGTTCGGAACCGAACCTGCCGCCGCTTCCCGGTCTGGCCGGATTGCCGGACGTGTGGACCAACCGCGAGGCGACGAGCCTGACCGCCGTTCCCCGCCGGCTGCTGGTGCTGGGCGGCGGGCCCGTCGGCGTCGAGATGGCGCAGGCGATCCGCCGGCTGGGCGCCGACGTCGTGCTGGTCGGTGGCCGGACCCACCTGTTGCCGCGCGAACCCGCACCGCTGGGCGAGGGTCTCGCCGAGATCCTGACCCGCGACGGCATCGAGGTCGTGCTCGGCGTGCGCGCCACCGCCGTGCGTCGCGACGGCGCGGACTTCGTGCTGAGCCTCGGAGACGGCACCGAACGCCGTGGCGACCGGCTGCTGGTGGCCACCGGCCGCACACCCCGAGTCCACGGAATCGGGCTCGAGACAGTCGGTATCACCGCCGAGGCGACCGGCATCCCCGTCGACGGCAGTCTGCGCGCCGCGGACGGCGTGTGGGCCGTCGGCGATGTCAACGGCGTGCGCCTGCTGACCCATGTGGGCAAGTACCAGGGTGAGGTCGTCGCATCCAATATTCTCGGCGAACCCCGCGAAGCCGACTACCGGGCCATCCCGAACGTCGTCTACACCGATCCGCAGGCCGCGTCGGTCGGTGTGGTCCAGGACCGATTCAGTGCGACGGTCCGGCTGGCTGATGTGGCCAAGACCGCCACCTTCACCCGCGACTACGCCGAGACGCCGGCGTTCCTGACGCTGCTGAGCGACGGCGAGCGGCTGACCGGCGCCTACGCACTCGGACCCGAGGCCGGCGAATGGCTGCAACAGGCCACCCTCGCCATCCGGGCGCAGGTGCCGCTGCGCGTCCTGCGTGATGTGGTGCAACCGTTCCCGACCTTCTCCGAGGCGTACGTGGCCGGGCTGAAGGAATTGCGCGCCAAGATCACCGAAGCCCGGGTCCCGAGCCTGACCGATCGACACCCCGGCGCTAGCTGAGACACGGCCGCGGCGGTTCGGTATCGGGTCTCGACAGACCTCGGCACGCGGCCCCGGCAGGCCTCGGTCGGCTCAGGTGGTGGTGATCAAGCCGCCGTCGATCACGAAGTCCGAGCCGGTGATGTTCGCGGCGCGCGGGCTGGCGAGAAAGACGGCGAGGTCGGCGATTTCGTCGGGGCGGGTGAACCGTCCGGTCACCGATGCGGCCGCGGCGGATCGCGCGACGGTGTCGGCTTCGTTGCCGGTCGCGGCGGCGATCGTCTGGGCGACACCGGTGTCGCCCAGCCACAGGTCCGTCGCGACGGGTCCGGGACTGACGGTGTTGACCCGGATGCCTTGGGGGCCGAGTTGTTTCGAGAGTGACTTCGCGGTGTTGGTGAGGGCGGCTTTCGCGGCGCTGTAGTCGATCACCGCGGGGTCGGCGAGGGTGGCGTTGACCGAGCTGATCATGATGATGCTGCCGCGACCGGCGCCGAGCATGGCGGGCAGCAGGGCGCGGGTGGTGCGGATCGCGGCGAGCAGATCCAGGGTGAGTGTGTCCAGCCAGTCCTCATCGGTGACGTCGAGGAAGCCGGTCAGCCTCGGCGTGACGCTGCCGACATTGTTGACCAGAATGGTTGTGTCGCCGAGCTTCTCGGCGGCCGCGGCCACGTCGATGGCGCCCTGGGGTGTGGCGAGATCGGCCTCGACGGGGTGCACCCGGCCACCGTCGGCCAGCGCACGCAGCTCGTCGCCGGTGTGGCGGGCACCGGCCACCACGATCGCGCCCTCCTCGACCAGGGCCCGGGTGATGGCCAAACCGATACCTCGGCTCGCGCCGGTGACCACCGCGAGCGCGTCGGTGAGCCTGAGATCCATGGGGATCCTCCTCGGTCCGGTGGGCTGTTCACAGGCCCTGGTCGGCCAGCCAGGCGAGCACCGCGTCGGCGACGTCCTTCCAGCCGCTGTCCACGGTGAGGGAATGGCCGCGGCCCTCGAATTGGCGCAACTCCGTGACCGCGGTGGAGTCGCGGTACTGCTTCAGTGTGGACCGCGTGACCACATCGGGCACGGTGTTGTCCTCGAGGCCCGAGATGAGCAGCAGCGGACCCCGATCCGCGTTGCCGGTTCGATCCCTCTCTGCACGAGCCAATGCATCGGCGGTGCCGGAGGTTCGGCAGCGCGTCGGCATACTTGCACTCGAGCATGCAGTTTAATCCGGAACAGTGCGCGTCGCCCCCATCTTCGGGCTGCGGACCAGCCGGACGGCCGCGGCCACCGGGTCGCGGCCGCGGCCGTGCCGGGTCAGCTGACCTTCACATTGTCGAGGTCGATCGAGACCAGCACCGGATCGTCGATGGGATGTCCGTTCGCGTCGCGGCCGAAGACGACACGCTTGGTGGGTACGACGATGCCGCCGACTGTCGCGAAGTCGCTCGAGTAGTGGGCGGCAGGCGAATTCGCCGAGATCTCGACCGAGTAGTCGCGCCTGCGGATCAAGCCGTCGGCATCGATGTAGAGCACCTGGTCAGCGCTGTGGGTGGCGATGGAATCCGGGTAGCGGACAGCCAATCGCCGCCAGGTCTCGCCTTCCTCGTGCCAGGTGCTCAGTTGCTCGGTGTGGACGCCGGGCAGGGTGAGCGAATACGGCTCGGAAAGGTAGGTCCACATCGCGTAGCCCGAGAAATAGGCCAATTGCAAGGTCGACCAAGGGGTTTCCAAGACGTGCCCGGCGAACGAGTCGCGCGGCGCGGTCAGTTCCTCGACCGTGCCGGTCGCGGGGTCGTCGGATTCGATGGCCACCCGGTCGGGGCGGAACGTCAGTCGAATGTCGGGCGTGGCCGCGGGCCGGAGCCAGGTGCGCTGTTCGGGCAGCCGGACCTCGACGGTCGAATCGTCGATGATTCCGTCGACGCCCTTGAGCGCCCACAACACCCCGCCGACGCGCTGATGCACCGAGATGGCGTCGATCCGCCGCCAGCGCTCGATACCGCCGTACGCGCCGATCACATCGTCGAGAAGATCCATGGCAGTCGCTCCTTGTCTCGCCCCGCGGGAACTTCCCGCGATATGAACCACGGTCCGTCAAACCGGTCATGCTTCGCGCCAGTGATCACCCCTGGCCCCGGGCCCGTGCGATGCGCGCCAGGGATCCCCAGCCGGTGCGTGCGCCTGGTCGGGCCGGATGACGAGGATCGGGACGGGCGCGGTGTGAACCAGAGCGGAGCTGGTGGAACCCAGCAGCATGCCGGGGAAACCGCCTCGCCCATGACTGCCGACCACCAGCAGCTGCGCCCGCTCGGACTCCTCGAGCAGGGCGTGAACCGGCCTGTCGCGCAGCAGGATTCGGCTGACCTGAACCTCGGGGAACTGTTCGGGGTGCCGTCGATGCCGACCAGCACCGGTTGACCGGCCGAGATCAGGTCCGGCGGCAGCGCCGCCGAGGTGATGATCCGCAGCGGCCGGCCGTACCGTGTGGCCTCGACCGCGGCCCAGGCCACGCTGTGTGTCGGGATCAGGTGGCGCGCGCGATCTCGCGGTCCGGGAGCGCGTCGCGCAGCTCGCGTCGTGAGCTGATCCCGAGCTTGCCGAAGACCTTGCGCAGGTGCCATTCCACGGTGCGGGCGCTGATGTAGAGCTCGCCGCCGATTTCCTGGTTGGTGCGGCCGTCGCGCGCCATACGGGCGATCTGGCCCTCCTGCGGGGTCAGGTCGTTGAGCGTGTCGGAGGTTCGCTTGCGAACCTTCTCCCCCGTGGCGAGCAGCTCGTGGCGGGTGCGCTCGGCGAATCCGTCGGCCCCCATCGCGACGAACTCCTCGAAGGCCGCCTTCAACTGGACACGAGCGTCGCTGCGGCGGCGTTCCCGGCGCAGCCACTCGCCGAACAGCAGACGCGCCCGCGCGAGCTCGAACCGCAGGCGGGTGCGGCCGAGATGCTCGACCGCCTCGGTATAGGAACGCTCGGCCGCGTCGCCGACGCTGACCAGGGCTCGCGAGCGCGCCAACAGCCCTGCCGCCCAATCCGATTCGGGAACCATCGCATAGGCGGTCAACCTGTCCAGCGCTCGCATCGCGGCTTCGGTCGCCCCGCTGCGAACGGCGGCCTCCACCAGATCCGGTAGCGCCTGCGCGGTGAAGGGGCCGAGGTTGCCCTCGCCTGCCCGGACCGCGGCGTCGAACGCCAGGTCGTAATGGCCGAGGCCGAGGTGGAGCAGCGCGGTCGCGCGATCGGTGATCTGCAGACCGAGTCCTTCGCCGCGAGCCGTCGCCTCCGCCGCCGCGGTCGCGATCAGCGGTGCGGCCTGGGCGGCGTTGCCCTGGTAGGCCAGCAGGAACAGGTCGCCGTACGACGCTCGCTGCGTTCCGGTCACCTCCTTGACCCGTTGCTCCTCGAGACCGAGCTCGCGGGCGTGCTCGACGTCGCCGCGCCACAGCACCACCACGCGATGGGCGTTGAGCGCGTTGGCCAGCGGCGCCAGCGCGCCGGCTTCCCGTGCCAGCGCCACATGCCGGCTGGTGGCCGCATCCCATGCCTCGAAGTCCCACAGGGACAGGGCCGCGTTCGCGATCAGCACGCCGCGGCGCAGGAACACATCCGGGGCGACACCGGTGTCGAGGAAGGACCGCACGGCCTGCCGGAGCGCGGGCGCCGCGGCGGCCGTTCCGTCCGTGACCAAGGTGGCCAGTCCGGGGCCCAGCGAATCGATCGGGCTCGCGGGACTCGCGGGCGGCGCCGAGCGGGCGGCCCGCGAGACCAGGGTCAGGTCGCCGTCCGGATGCGCCAGGCGCCCGGCGACGAGCGCGGCGCCCCAGGCGTCCAGGTAGGTGTCGCGGGCCAGCCTCGGGTCGAGGGACTCGAGCCGGCGAGCCGCCCGCACCAGTGCGACCGGAGCCTCGCGACCCGATCTCGCCGCGCGCCCGATGAGCCCCCGCACGAGATCCGCGCGGGCGCGTTGCAGGTCGTCGACCGCATGGGCCTCGGCTTCGGCGACCAGTCCCAGGGCCGTGTCGTAGCGGCCCGCGTCGAGGTGGGCCTGCGCGGCGTCCAGGGTGCGTTCGGTGCGTTCTCGCGCATCGGCGGTGAGCGCCGCGGCCCGCTGCAGGAACGACGCGGCCGCGGCGACTCCGCCTCGCGCCCTGGCACATTCGGCGGCGTCGTACAGTGCGGCCGCGAGGTCCCCGTCGGGTCCGGTGGCCGCGGCGGCGAGATGCCAGACCCGGCGTTCGGGCTCGGTCTCGGCATCCAGGGCAGCCGCGAGCGCGGCGTTCACCGCGCGACGCTGCTCCGGCGTGCCGGCACTGTAGGCGGCGCTGCGGATCAGCGGATGGCTGAACCGCACTTGTTCGCCCACCTCGAACAGGTGCTCCTCCTCCGCGGGCGCCGCGGCATCCGGTCCCAGGCCCAGCGACCGAGCGGCCCGCCACAGCACGGTGGCGTCTCCGGTGGGTTCCGCGGCGGCCAGCAACAGCAGCAAGCGGGTCGAGTCGGACAGCTCCCGGACGCGCCGCACGTAGTGGTCGTGGAGGTTGCCCGCCCCGATCGCCGGGAACGCGAATCCGCCCATCAGCTCGGCCTTTCCGCGCTGGGCCAGCTCCAGCAGGGCCAGGGGGTTCCCCTGGGTCTCGGCGACGATCCGATCGCGGACCCTGCGATCGAGCTGTCCCGGCAGGATCGCGGTCAACAGCGCGGCGGCCTCGTCGTGACCGAGACCGGACACCGAAAGCGCCGGGATGCCCGCGAGCAGTCGCTCACCCGCGGGCTCGCGGACCGCGAACACCATGAGCACCGACTCCGCCGCCAGCCGCCTGGCCACGAAGCCGAGCACCTGGACCGATGCGTCGTCGACCCATTGGGCGTCGTCCACCAGGCACACGACCGGCTGATGGGCCGCCGCCTCCGACAGCAGTCCGAGCACCGCCAGCCCGACGACGAACTTGTCCGGCGCCTCCCCCGCTTCATGCCCGAAAATCACTCGGAGAGCCCGGGATTGGGGATCGGGCAGCGCGGGAATCAGATCGAACATCGGCAGGCACAGTTGGTGCAGGGCCGCGAACGGCAGCTCCAGCTCCGACTCGACACCCGTCACCTGGACGACGCGGCAACCGGTCGCCTGCTCGGCGAGATACTCCAGCAGCGTCGTCTTGCCGATGCCGGCTTCGCCGCGCAACACCAGCGCACCGCTCTCACCGGTGCGCGCGCGGCGCAGAGCGTCGTCGAGGCGGTGGCGTTCTTGCGTGCGACCGCGAAAGGCGGTGGTCCGTGCGGCCATTCCGCCACATTAGCCACCGCCGTCGCGTTGAACCGCACACTTCTAGGCGGCAGGTCCGGCGAGGAACTCGTCGACCAGCGTCGCGAACTGGCCAGGGTACTGGAACAGGAACCCGTGGGCGGCGTCGCTGAAGATGCGCAACCGCGCGTTCGGCAGGTGGTCGACGAGCAGCTGCGAGTTCACCGTGGGGATCATCAGATCGTTGTCGCCGGCGGCCACGAGCGTCGGCTGGGTGATACCGGCGAGACGGGCCAACCGGCTCGGGTCCGGGATTCCCCATTCCACGATCGCGTCGTACTGGGCGCGCGTGACATCGGGTCCGTTCTGCCGGTCGGCATTGTCGGTGCGGCTGAAAATGCGCTGCACATAATCGATTCCGAGGGCGCGGCTGCTCTCGGTGACCCCGAAGAAGATGTGCAGCAGATCCTCGAGACCGTTGTCGGCCTGGTTCGCGGTGCGCTCGATGTCGAAGGTCCAGCCGTGCATCTGGCGACCGGCGCGCGGTCCGGTACCGGCCAGCACGAGCCGGCGCACGACCCGCGGGCGCAGCAGTGCGATCTCCTGGGCGACCATGCCGCCCAGCGAGAACCCGAGCAGGTCGACCTCGCCGAGGTCGAGGGCGTCCAGGAACGCGATCGCGTCGCGCGCCATCTCGGTCACCGTCACCGGGACCGTGCCGGTGGACAGGCCGACCCCGGTGTTGTCGAGCAGCACGACCTCCCGGTGCTCGGCGAGGCGGTCGACCAGGATCGGGTCCCAATTGTCGAGGTTGCCCCGGAAGTGCTGCAGGAACACCAGCGGCGGCCGGTCGGTGGCGGCGTTGCCGAAGCGGCGGTAGGCGTAGGTGACGCCGTTCGCGGCGTCGATGGTCTGGATCGGGGCGGTCAGCTGCGACGGCCCGGCGATCTGAGTGGTGGTCATCGGTGTCTTCCTCTGCTTCAGGCCCGGGCCGTGGGGACGATGAGGACCTTGCCGTTACGCTCGGTCTGCTGGGCGTGCTGGATCGCCTTGGCGAACTCGTCGAGCGGGTAGGTCGCGGTGATCTCCGCGCCGATCACTCCGTCGCCGACCAAGCCGGCGAGCTCGGCGTACATCCGCTGGACCTGCTCGCGCGGCGCGTTCCGCAGCCAGCCCACGATGTAGACCGACCGCAGGGCGATACCCCTGTAGATCAGGTCCCCGAGCGGGATCGCGGGGGTCTGGCCGGTCGCCGACGCGAACGCCACGACCGTTCCGCCGTCAGCCACCGCGGGCACCAATCGGGCCACCTGGCCCGGGTCACCGGTGCCCTCGAAGAGCACTCGCAGACGCGCTCCCGCGAGCGCCTCGCCCATCCGGGCGGGCAGATCCTCGCCGTCGACCAGGACGATGTCGGCGCCCAGTGCCTTCACCTCGTCGACGACCGCGGGGCGGCGGACGACGGCCAGGGTGTTGAGCCCGGCCCGCTGGGCCAGCGGGATGAGGTAGTGGGCGACAGCCGAGTTGGCCAGGTCCAGGCCGATCCAGTCGCCGGGCCGCAGGTCGGCATACTCGTGCAGCAGCACGTAGGCCGTGGCCGGGTTGACGGCGAGCATCGCCAGTTGCCGCGGGTCCACGTCCTCGGGGACGGGCACCACGTTCGTCGCCGGCACGACCGTCCTGGTGGCCCAGGTGCCGAACCGGAAGGTCGGGATCATGATCACGCGCCGGCCGATCAGGGCCGGGTCGACGCCCGCCCCGGCCTCGACGACCCGGCCGACGCCTTCGGCGCCCATCGCCGCGGGCAGATCCGGGTAGACCCCGAACCAGCCCATGGCGAACAGCGTGTCGGCTCCGTTGACGGGCGCGGCTTCGATCTCGACCACGACCTCGCCGGCGCCAGCCGTGACGTTCTCCTCGGAGACGAGGGCGATGTTGTTCTCGAGATCCGTGCCCACCGCGGTCACGATCACCTTCTCGACGGTCATGACCGCACTTCCTGACGCTTCTCGATCGCGGACACCGAATTGCGGAACGCCTTGGTCAGCACGCTCCTGCCGACGGTGGCGAGCACCGCTCCGAGGAACCAGCCGCGCGGGTTCTTGCCCTCGCGCACCACGACGTAGTCGATGTCGGTGGTTCCGTTGGCGCGCCGGGCCAGGTCGTAGGTGTGCCCCGAGGCGCGGCCCCACGCGTTGGACGCGGTGGTGGTCGCCACCACGTGCAACGGGTTGCTCCAGTCGTACCGGAGCCGCTCCCAGACCCCGCCGGATCCTTCGGTGACATCGGCGTGCCGGGCGTCGCGGGAGTGGACCTGGAGGTAGCTGCCGTCACTGTTGCCGAACAGCGTCGAACGATCGGGACCGAAGTCGGTGAGGGCCGCCACGAATTGCTCGGGCGTCACGCGCGTGTTCGCGTGCATGCGGATGGTGGTCATCGTTGTTCTCCTTGCTGGATATCTCGGGTGAGGTGGGGGTGGTCCGCTACTCGGGCAGCGGATCGCCGTGGTGTTCGGCGACCATGTAGGCCGCGTACCACTCGGGCCAGGCCGCGTCGTATTCGCCGCCGTTGCGGGCCTCGTGCTCGCCGTGCGCGGCGGCCGCGCGCTTCAGTGCCTCGACCAGGTCGCCCGTCGTGGCGTACGAGGTCTCGGTGGCCTCGACGCGCCCGGCGATGCGGGTGGTGACCTCTTGGAGCAGGAAGACATTGCCGTCCGGGTCGGTGAAGGTCGCGAACGATCCGTAGCTCGCCCGTTCGTCCGCCGCTCCCGCCACGCGCCCGGCGCCCGACAGGGGCTGGAACTGCGCTCCCGGTGCGCCCGGATGGAAGACCTCGCTGATCTCCGCGCCCTGGGCCGCGAGCGCGTCCCGTGCCTGCTCGACGTCGGAGACCACCAGGTACAGGCCTTGCGCCGTGCCGGGCTCCGCGGTCGTGATGTCGGTGCCGAACTGGATCGACGTCGGCGAGCCCGGGGGCGTGAACTGCACGACCCGGAAGCCGTTGTCGAATTCGAAGTCGGCGTCCAGGCGCCAGCCCAGACCGTCGTAGAACTTCTTGGACCGGTCCACGTCGGCGACCGGGATGACTACCGCCTCGAGCTTCAGCGCCCGAACCCCTGTGGTGTTCATTGCCTGCACTCCTTGTTCTGTGGCCAGCGGTGTTTCTTGCATGTCCCAGAGTGCGATCGGACGCGCTGCGTCGAACCCGTGCCGAACCCTGGTCGGCACCCGGGCACAGCCCGCGGTACGGGTCCACGGGTGCGGCGGCTACTCCCCGTCGGCGGGTCGGCTCCGGTAGGCCGCCAGGGCGGTGGGGAGGGTGGGGAACAAGTGGTCGGGGCCGATGCGGTCGGTGAGGCCGGCGGCGTCGAGCGCGGTGCGCAGATCCTGCTTGACCCGTGCCATCGCGAAAACCATTCCCCGGGAATCCAATTCGGATCTGAGCTGTTCGACGGCGTCCAGGGCGGTCAGGTCGACCTCGACATTGGCCTCCGCGTTGAGGACGAACCAGCGGATCGGGGCGGTCGCCGCGGCGGTGTCGACCGCGGCCAGCGCGCGGTGGCGGAAGTCCTCGGCGTTGGCGAAGCACAGCGGGGCGTCGTAGCGGTAGACCAGCAGTCCGGGAACGGTTTCGGCTTCGGGATAGTCGTCGATGTCGTGCATGCCGGCCAGGCCGGGGACCAGGCCCTGGATGGCGTCGTGCGCGCGGGCCACGCGGCGCAGCAGGTCCAGGATGGACAGGCCCACCGCGATCAGGATGCCGTACAGCACGCCCGCGACCAGGACCGCGGCCGCGGTGCTCAGCGCGAGCACCAGCTCGCTGCGCCGGAATCGGGCCAGCCGCCGGAACTCGGGCAGGTCGATCAGCCGCAGGGCGGCGTAGATCACCAGCGCGCCCAGGGCCGCGGACGGGAACGCGGCCAGCACCGCGCGACCCCAGAACAGCACGCCGAGCACCGCGGCCAGGGCGGCTATCGCGTACAGCTGGGTGCGGGCGCCGGCGGCGTCGGCGATGGTGGTGCGGCTGCCGCTGCAGCTGACCGGAAAGCCTTGTGAGACACCGGTGGTCAGATTCGCCGCGCCCATGGCGAGCAGCTCCCGGTTCGCGTCGACGGTGTCGCCGTGGCGGGCCGCGAAGGCGCGCGCGATCAACACCATGTCGGAGAATCCCACCAGGGCGATGCCGACCGCGGGCAGCAGCAGCCGGCCCACGTCGGCGGCCGCGATGGGCGGCACGCTCGGCGCCGGCAGGCCCGACGGGATCGCGCCGACCACGCGAATTCCGTGTTCCCGCAACGAGAAGACCGCCACGACCGCCGTCGCGGCCAGCACCGCCACCAGCGGGCCGGGGATGCGCGCGCCCCATCGCGCCGACGCCAGCAATACCGCGAGGGTGACCGCGGCCAGCAGCACGGTCGGCCAGTGCACGTCGCCGCGATGCGACACCAGCGACCGCACCTGATCAGGAATGGACTCGCCTTCGACATCCACGCGGCTGACCCGGCCGAGCTGACCCACGATCATGATTCCCGCGGTCCCGGCCAGATAGCCGACCAGCACCGGTTTCGACAGCAGATCCGCCAGCACCCCCAGCCGGGCGATCGCGCCGACCGCACAGCAGGCTCCGACCACCAGGGCGAGCACCGCGGCCAAGACCGCGTAGCGCCCGGAATCCCCCGCGGCCAGCGGCGCCAGCGTGACCGCCGTCATGAGCGCGGTGGTCGACTCCGGTCCCACCGACAGCTGTCTGGACGTCCCCAGCACGACGTACACGGCCAGCGGCGCGAGCGTGGCCCACAACCCCACGATCGGAGCCAGCCCGGCGACGGTCGCGTATGCCATCACCTGGGGAATCAGATAGGCCGCCACCGTGATACCCGCCGTGACGTCCGAGCGCAGCCAGCCGCGCCGGTAGCCCCGGAACTGTCGGGTTCCGGGCAGCCACCGCGCCACGACGTCGCCCATCAGTGCACGCTACCTCCCGCCGTCACGGCATCGAGGCGCCGGAAACGACCACGCGGGAACCGAGCGTCGCGACCACGTCGACACCCGCGATCACGTCACGCGCCGCGCACGATGACGATCGGGCAGTCGACGCTGTGCAGCAGGGCGTTGCTGGTGGAGCCCAGCAGCATGCCGGTGAAGCCACCGCGGCCGTGGCTGCCGACGACCACCAGTTGGGTGTGCTCGGTCTCGTCGAGGATGGATCGAACCGGCCTGTCCTTCACCAGGATTCGCCGCACCTCGACGTCGGGGTAGCGTTCGGCGTATCCGGCCATCTCCTCGCCGAAGATCGCGTCCTCCTGCTCCTCCATCGTCTCCCAGCCGGAGATCGGCAGATAGGGCCCGGTGACGTCGCTCCAGGCGTGCACCGCGGTCAATCCGGTCTTGCGCAGTGACGCCTCCTCGAAGGCGAGCTCCAGCGCCGGGACGCTGTTCGAGGTGCCGTCGACGCCGACCAGCACCGGCTGCCGGGCCGAGACGGGGTCGGCCGCCGCGGTCGTGTGGATCACGGCCACCGGGCACTGCGCGTGGTGGGCCATCGCCGAGGTGACCGAGCCGAGCAGCCCGCGCCGGAACGCGCCGAGCCCGCGGCTGCCGAGCACCATCATCCGGGCATGCCGCGACAGCCCGATCAGGTGCGGGATGATCGGCTCCGGCGTGACCTCCGACGACATCGGGACGCCGTTGCCCGGCAGGGTCTCCGACGCGATCCGGGTCGCCTCACCCACGATCCGCTCGCCGTCCAATTCGAGCCCGGCGACCTCCTCGGCGCTGTGGACCGCGGTCGGCGGCGGACCGGCGGGCGCGCAGATCGAGGTCACGATGCGCAGCGGGCATCCGTGGCGCGCGGCGTCCAGCATCGCCCACACCACCGCCTGGTACGAGACGGCCGAACTGTCCACCGCGACTACTATCGCCGGATTCGGATCCGCTTGCGAGCCACTGTTCTCGGTCATGATGAACTCTCCCGTTTCCGTTGTTCGGTTGCGTCCCGCGGGTTCGCCTCCCGTTCCCCGCAGTACCCGCACCGGCACGTCCCAAGCCGTCACCGATCCGGTGGCGTCGAGTGGCCTTGCCGCGCTGGTCGGCGCGGGTCTACGGTCGAGGAACCCGGGGCGCAGGGAGTCAGCAGTGGCGTCGACAGTGCAGCGGTTCACCATCACCAGGCGGGAGTGGCTGCGCCTGGCGGGGATTCTCGCGGTGGTCGCCGGGTTGCATGTGATCGGCTGGGGGACGTTGATCGGGATCGTCGCACCACGGCACTTCAGTGTCGGCGATCGGACGCTCGGGTTCGGGGTCGGCCTCACCGCCTACGTGCTGGGGCTGCGGCACGCCTTCGATGCCGACCATATCGCCGCCATCGACAACACGACCCGAAAACTCATGCACGACGGGCAACGGCCGCTGTCGGCCGGGCTGTACTTCTCGCTCGGGCATTCCACCGTGGTGTTCGGGTTGGCGCTGCTGCTGTCGGCGGGGGTGCACGCGGTGGCCGGGCCGGTCGCCGATGATTCCTCCGCGCTGCACCATTACTCCGGGGTGGTCGGTGCCGCGGTGGCCGGCGGCTTCCTCTATCTCATCGCGATCATCAATCTCGTTGTGCTGGCCGGGATTCTCCGGGCGGTGTGCGGGCTGCGTTCGGACCGGTTCGACGAGGACGAGCTGGAGAACCGGCTCGCCGGGCGCGGTTTCGTGACCCGGCTGCTCGGCCCGGTGCTGAAGTCGATCTCCCGGCCGTGGCAGCTGTTCCCGATCGGGTTGTTGTTCGGGTTGGGCTTCGACACCGCCACCGAGGTCGCGCTGCTGGTGCTGGCCGGAACCAGCGCGGCGGCCGGGCTGCCCTGGTACGCCGTCCTGTGCCTGCCGGTGCTGTTCGCGGCGGGGATGAGCCTGCTCGACACCATCGACGGCACGTTCATGAACTTCGCCTACGGCTGGGCCTTCGCGCGGCCGGCCCGCAAGGTCTACTACGACCTGACCGTGACGGCGCTGTCGGTGGCGGTCGCCCTGATCGTGGGCACGGTCGAGCTGCTGAGCCTGCGCGGCGACCGCACCGGCCCGGGCGGGATCGATTCGCCGCTGCTCGGCTGCCTGATCATCGGCGTGTTCGTCGGCGCTTGGGTGGTGGGGCTGGCCGGTTGGCGCTTCGGCCGGATCGAGCAGCGGTGGGTCCGCGAGCCCGCGCGGGACAGCGCGCGAGGCCCCGAGGCCGGGGAGTAGCGTGGATCTTCTCCGGTCGTCGAATCGAGGCCCCCGTGCACGAGATGGCGATAACCTGCGGCATTGTCGAGGCGGTGTGTGAGCACGCGGCCGGTCGGCGCGTGTACGGCGTGACCGTCGAGGTCGGGGCGCTGTGCGCGGTGATCCCCGCCGCGATGGAGTTCTGTTTCGAGATCGCCGCTGAGGGAACCGTCGCCGAGGGCGCGCGGCTCGAGATCATCGTGATCGCGGGTAGTGCGTCGTGCCGATCCTGCGGCAGCCGATTCCCGGTCGCCGATCCGATCCTGTTGTGTCCCTGCGGCAGCGCCGACGTGGAAGTCATCGCGGGCCGCGAGCTGCGTATCCGGTCCCTGGAGGTGAGTCGGGAATGTGCGCCACCTGCGGCTGCGGCGATGACGGATCAGCCGTGATCACCGTTGTCCCCCACCATCATTCACACGAGCATGATCTTCCGCACCGGCACGACGGTGATGCCGGCGCTCACGAGCACGCCCACGGGTACGGGCCGGGCGAGCACGTTCACCTCGCACCGACCGAGACGATCACGCTCGAACAGAAGGTGCTGGCCAAGAACGACGCGCTGGCCGCTTCGGTGCGCCGCAGGCTGGCCGAGCAGGCCGTCGTGGCGATCAATCTGACCAGCTCCCCGGGCTCGGGCAAGACGACGCTGCTCGAGCGCACGCTGCGCGACCTCGCCGACGTCCCGATCGCGGTGATCGAGGGCGATCAGGAGACCATGCTCGACGGCGAGCGCATCCGCGCCACCGGCCGCCCGGTGGTCCAGGTCAACACCGGCGCGGGATGCCATCTCGACGCCGCGATGATGGACACCGCGCTCACGGCGCTGTCCCCCGCCCCCGGCACCCTGCTGTTCGTCGAGAACGTCGGAAACCTGGTCTGCCCGGCCCTTTTCGATCTGGGCGAGCGCGCGAAAGTCGTGGTCATCTCGGTGACCGAGGGCACCGACAAACCGTTGAAGTATCCGCACATGTTCGCGGCCGCGTCGCTCGTGCTGATCAACAAGATGGACCTGCTGCCCTATGTGGATTTCGATGTGGAGCGGTGCCGCGCGTACGCGAATTCCATCAATCCCGGTATCGAGGTGCTGACGGTGTCGGCGACCACCGGAATGGGCCTGGACGCGTGGTACGAATGGCTGTTCGATCAGACGTCCGCGCAGCTCAGCAGCCTTGAGGAAGGTCAACGGCGAGAATAGACTGACGTGATCAGGGTCACATTTCGACGGGGTTCGGTGCTGCACGCGAACCGCGCAGGTGGCCACCAGCTTCTGAAGGGCGGCATTCATGCCAACTGGCGAAGCAGTCAAAGCCGAAGAGACGCTGATTCATGTTTTGTGGATCAACGCAGGCCTCAGTTGTGACGGTGACTCGGTGGCGTTGACTGCCGCCACCCAACCCAGTGTCGAGGAAATCGCTCTCGGATCCCTTCCGGGATTGCCGAAGGTCGCCGTCCACTGGCCGTTGATCGATTTCGAATGTGGCCCTGCGGGGGGCGCCGATGACTTCCTGGAATGGTTCTTCAAGGCCGACCGCGGTGAAATCGAGCCGTTCGTGCTGGTCGTGGAGGGTTCCATTCCCAACGAGCAGCTGCACACCGAGGGCTATTGGTGCGGGTTCGGCAACGATCCCGACACCGGTCAGCCCATGACCACCAGCGAATGGCTGGATCGCTTGGCGCCCAAGGCGACCGCGGTCGTGGCGGTGGGCACCTGCGCCACCTACGGCGGCATCCACGCCATGGCGGGCAACCCGACCGGGGCCATGGGCGTCCCGGACTATCTGGGCTGGGACTGGAAGAGCAAGGCCGGCATCCCGATCGTGTGCGTGCCCGGCTGCCCGATCCAACCCGACAATCTCTCCGAGACGCTGACCTATCTGCTGTACATGGCGACCGGCCAGGCGCCGATGATTCCGCTCGACGAAGCCCTGCGCCCGAAATGGCTTTTCGGCGCCACCGTGCACGAGGGTTGCGACCGGGCCGGCTATTACGAGCAGGGCGATTTCGCACACGAATACGGCTCGCCCAAGTGCATCGTCAAACTCGGCTGCTGGGGTCCGGTCGTGAAATGCAATGTGCCCAAGCGTGGTTGGCTCAACGGCGTGGGCGGGTGCCCGAATGTCGGCGGTATCTGCATCGGCTGCACCATGCCCGGCTTCCCGGACAAGTTCATGCCGTTCATGGACGAACCGCCGGGCGGGAAGCTGTCCTCCGCCGCCTCCGGACTGTACGGATCGGTGATCCGCAGCCTGCGCCACATCACGGCGCGCACCGTGGACAAGGAGCCGCACTGGCGGCATCGGGGCACCGAGCTCGAGACGGGTGCGCGACGCACCTGGTAGGAGAATTCCGATGACTCAGATCATTCCGGAACCCTCGCATCGCCTCATCGAGCCCGATTCGCTCGTGGAAATGGCGTGGGATCCGATCACCCGCATCGTCGGCAGTCTGGGCATTTACACGAAAATCGATTTCGCGAATCGCGAAGTGGTCGAATGCCACAGCACGTCGTCGATCTTCCGCGGCTACTCCATCTTCATGCGTGGCAAGGATCCGCGCGACGCGCACTTCATCACCAGCCGCATCTGCGGCATCTGCGGTGACAATCACGCCACCTGCTCCTGCTACTGCCAGAACATGGCCTACGGCGTGCAGCCACCGCATCTCGGCGAGTGGATCGTCAATCTCGGCGAGGCCGCCGAATACATGTTCGACCACAATATCTTCCAGGAGAATCTGGTCGGCGTGGACTTCTGCGAGAAGATGGTCTCCGAGACCAATCCCGGCGTGCTCGCGCTGGCGGAGAAGACCGCCGCGCCGCACGCGGACGCGCACGGCTATCGCACGGTCGCCGACATCATGCGCGCGCTCAATCCCTTCACCGGCGAGTTCTATCGCGAGGCGCTGCAGGTCAGCCGGTATACGCGAGAGATGTTCTGCCTCATGGAGGGTCGCCACGTCCACCCGTCGACACTGTATCCGGGCGGCGTGGGCACCGTGGCCACGATCCAGCTGATGACCGACTACATGTCGCGGCTGATGCGCTACGTGGAGTTCATGAAGAAGGTCGTGCCCATGCACGACGACCTGTTCGACTTCTTCTACGAGGCCCTGCCCGGCTACGACCAGGTCGGGCTGCGGCGCACCCTGCTCGGCTGCTGGGGTTCCTTCCAGGACCCCGAGTTCTGCAACTTCGCCTACCGTGACATGGAGGACTGGGGACGGCACATGTTCGTCTCCCCCGGCATCGTGGTGGACGGCAAACTGATCACCACCTCGCTCGTCGACATCAACCTCGGCATCCGAATCCTCTTGGGGAGTTCGTATTACGACGACTGGACCGATCAGGAGATGTTCGTGACCCAGGATCCGCTGGGCAATCCGGTGGACCGGCGGCACCCGTGGAATCAGCACACCAACCCCAAACCGCAGAAACGCGATCTCGAGGACAAGTACAGCTGGGTGATGTCGCCGCGCTGGTTCGACGGCACCGACCATCTGGCCCTCGACACCGGCGGCGGACCGCTGGCCCGGCTGTGGGCCACCGCATTGGCCGGGCTGGTCGATATCGGCTATGTGAAGTCGACCGGCCACAGCGTGCAGATCAATCTGCCCAAGACCGCCTTGCGCGGGCCGGTCGAATTCGAGTGGAAGATACCGGCTTTCGGCTCGAACACCATCGAGCGGAACCGGGCCCGCACCTATTTCCAGGCCTACGCGGCGGCCTGCGCGCTGCATTTCGCCGAGCAGGCGCTCGTCGAGATCCGGGCGGGCCGCACCAAGACCTGGGAGGCGTTCGAGGTCCCCGACGAGGGCATCGGATGCGGATTCACCGAAGCGGTCCGCGGGGTGCTGTCGCATCACATGGTGATCCGCGACGGCAAGATCGCCAACTATCACCCGTACCCGCCGACGCCGTGGAACGCGAACCCGCGCGACAGCTTCGGCACGCCGGGCCCCTACGAGGACGCGGTCCAGGGCCAGCCGATCTTCGAGGAGAACGACCGGGAGCACTTCAAGGGGATCGACATCATGCGCACCGTGCGCAGTTTCGATCCGTGCCTGCCGTGCGGCGTGCACATGTATCTGGGCGGCGGCAGGTCACTGGACCTGCTGCACTCCCCCACCCAGACGCCCGTCACCCAGTGACGAGGACCTCGACCGTGAGGAGGGACATCGATGGGATGCGATCGTCCGGCGGCGCGCGACGACCATTGGCGGCACGCCGGCGACCGGATCGAAGACCTCCTCGACGCGAGCTCCGCGGGCGGGCCGATCGCCCGCGAGCGTGCCGAACAGCTCGTCGGTGAACTCGTCGAGCTGTACGGCGCGGGACTGCGACGGGTCGTCGACCTGATCGACGACGACACGGTGCACCGGCTGGCCGCGGACGAACTGGTGGCCAGCCTGCTGATCGTGCACGGGCTGCACCCCGACGACGTTCCCACCAGGGTGCGGTCCGCCCTCGACAGCGTCCGCCCCTACCTGGGTTCCCACGGCGGCGACGTCAGCCTGGTCGACGTCGAGGACGGCATTGTGCGGCTGGAGCTCTCGGGCAGCTGCCGCGGCTGCCCGTCGTCCTCGGTGACCCTGGAACTGGCGGTCGAGGAAGCCGTCCGTGCCGCGGCGCCGGAGATCGAGCGCATCGAAGTCGTTGCCGCGCAGACCGATTCGACCTCGGCGGTGATTCCGGCCGAGTCGCTGTTCACCCGGGTGCACGCCGCGCCCGCCGCCGACTGGGTCGCCGTGCCCGAGCTGGCGGAACTGAGTCCGGGCGAGGTCGCCGGCTACGAGGTCGCCGGTCAGGCCCTGCTGGTCTGCCGCGTCGGTGACAACCTGCTGGTGTACCGCGACACCTGCCCGGCGTGCGGCGGCTCGCTCACCGGCGCCCAGCTGCATCGGCGGCCCGGGCATCCGGTCGGCGACGCCGTGCTGCGCTGCCCGTCCTGCCGGGCGCACTACGACGCCGTGCACGCCGGGGACCGGCTCGACGGGGAAGGCCACCTGCGGCCCCTGCCGGTGCTGCTGCGCGACGGCGTGCCCACGGTGGCCGTGCCCGCGCTGGAGCCCACCGCATGAGCGCCTCCTTCTCGGTGCTGCGCCGACTCGCGAACCGGCCCGATCCCCGCCCGGCCGGCGAGCGTTGCGAGATGTGCGCCGAGCCGATCGGCGCACCGCACCGGCATGTGGTCGACGTCGAGAGCCGCCACCTGCAATGCGTCTGCGCCAGTTGCTATCTGCTGTTCACCGAGCCGGCCGCGGCACTGCGCTACCGCGCCGTCCCGGACCGGTATCTGGCGTTCGGGCAGACCGCGATCACGGCCGCCGAGTGGGACGCGCTCGAGATACCGGTGGGACTGGCGTTCCTGTTCGCGAACTCCGCCCAAGGCCGAACCGTCGCGTTCTATCCGGGCCCGGCCGGCGCGACCGAATCGGAGTTGCCGCCCGAGCACTGGCGGGACCTGCTGCGCAACCATCCCGAACTCGACGTGCTCGCCGACGATGTGGAAGCGCTGCTGATCCGTATGCCCGGCAGCCCAGGCCGCGAGAGCCCCGGCGACTGCCTGCTGCTGCCGATCGACGCCTGCTACGAGTTCGTGGGGCGAATGCGGTTGCTGTGGAAGGGGTTCGACGGCGGTGCGGAGGCCCGGCACTACATCGACGAGTTCTTCGCCGCCATGAACGCCCGCGCGCTCGCCCGAGGCGGTGGGCGGCAGTGAGCCCCGCCTACTCGATCACCTTCGCGGTGCTCGACATCAAGCCCGAGCCCTACGCCATCGGGCCGACGCTGTCGGCGCGCGTCGGGATCGCGGCGCTCGCCGAGGAACCGGTGCACGCCATCGCCTTGCGCGCCCAGGTCCGGATCGAACCCAATCGGCGCGCCTACACCGACGCCGAGGGCAGCGGCCTGCTCGACCTGTTCGGCACCCGCGACCGCTGGCACGACACCCAGCGAACGTTCCTGTGGATGCACACCACGACGACAGTGCCCGGCTTCACCGGCGGCGCCGAGGTCGACCTGCCGCTGCCGTGCACCTACGACCTCGAGGTGACCGGATCGAAGTACCTGCACGCGCTGCGGGACGGCACGGTGCCACTGTTGTTCCTGTTCAGCGGAACCGTGTTCTTCAAAGGCGCGTCGGGTTTCTCGGTGCAGCAGATCCCGTGGGACCGCGACGACCGCTTCGACATGCCCGTGTCCGTGTGGCGGCAGCTGATGGACACCCACTACCCCGACACCGGCTGGGTGCGGATGCGGCGCGAGACCGTCGACGCCCTCACCGCCTACAAATCCGGGCACGGCTTCCTCGACTACGACCAGGCCGTCACCGAACTGCTGTCCACCCCGTCCCGGGAGCCGTCGTGAACGGGCACGTGCCCGGCAGCGCCCGCGACCAGGCGCGCGCGGTCGCCGATGCCGTGCTGTACGAGGGCTACCTGCTGTACCCGTACCACGCGAATGCGCGAAAGAACCAGTCCCGCTGGCAATTCGGGGTCCTGGGGCCCGAGGGCGCGGCCGCGGCGGGCTTCGGCGAGGAGTCCGCACTCGCCGCGCAATTCCTGGTCGACGCGGGCCCCGCCGCGACCCTGCGCCTGACGGTCCGGTTCCTGCAACTGCAGCGCCGCGCCGTCGAGGACGCCACCGGGCGGACGGTGCCCGAACTACGGGCAGGCGCGCGAGTCTGGACCGGATGGGACGAAGCCGTCGAGCGGGAGATCGACTCGGGGCCGAGACCGCTGTCGGACACCACGTTCCGCATCGACGTCGACGGCGGGGTCGATATCGAGGACTTCGCCGACGACGACGGCACGCCCTTCGGCAGCCTCGTGCGCACCCGCCGATCCCTGACCGGCCTGGCCGAGACCGTTGTCGAGCGGGTCGGCCGGTATCAGCGGATCAGTGTCACCGTCCGCAATCTCGGTGTCCCCGCGATCGACAAGGACGATGCCGTCACCCGATCCTTCCTCGGCGCGCACGTGCTGTGCGAGTTGCGCGACGGCGTCTTCCTGTCGCTGATCGACCCGCCGGACGCGGCCGCCGACGCGGCCGAGGCCTGCACCCAGCGCCGCTGCTTTCCCGTGCTCGCGGGTCCCGAGGGCACCGCGGACCTGCTGCTGATCTCGCCGATCATCCTCTACGACCACCCCCGCATCGCCGAGCAGAGCGCGGGGCCGCTGTTCGATTCCACCGAGATCGACGAGATCCTGACCCTGCGTGTGCTCACTCTCACCGACGCGGAGAAGGATCAGGCGCGGGCCACCGATCCGCGCGCCGCCGAGCTGATCGACCGCTGCGAGGCCATGACACCGGAGAGCATGCGGGGGCTGCACGGACTGCTCCGCGACGACAGCCTGCCGCGCGAGGACGACCCGCGCATCGACACCGTACCGGGATCCTCGCGCGTCCTGCCGGCGCTCGACCCGGACATCCCGTGGTGGGATCCGCTGTCCGACACCGCCGTCGATCCCGACTCCGACACCGTGGTGATCGGGGGAACCCCGGTCGCCCGGGGCAGCCGGGTGCGGTTGCGTCCCTCCCGCCGCGCCGACGCGCAGGATCTGTTCTACGCGGGCCGCACCGCGCGCGTCGCCTCGGTGCACGAGGACGTCGACGGTCACCTCCACCTGGCGGTGGTCGTCGAGGACGATCCCGCCGCCGAACTGCATGAATGGTACGGCCGCTACCTGTATTTCGCGCCCGACGAAGTCGAGCCGATCGAGAAAGGAATCCCGCCATGGAAATCGTAGGTGTGATCGCCGTCGTGCTCGTGGCCCTGGCAGCGCTGCTGGTGGCAGCGGTCGGCATCCGGTCGATACCGGATGTGCGCCGATACTTGCGAATCCGGCACATGTAGCGGGGTGATTCCCACGACGCGCGTGCTGGTCGCCGGTATCGGCAATATCTTCCTCGGAGACGACGGGTTCGGCTCCGAGGTGGTGCGGCGCATGCCGGCGAGCACCGAACCCGATGTGCGCGTGACCGATTACGGCATCCGCGGCCTGCACCTGGCCTACGACCTGCTCGACGGCTGGGACGCGCTGGTGCTCGTCGACGCGCTGCCCGATCGCGGCACGCCGGGGCAGGTGGACGTGTTCCACGCCGATCCCGGGGGCGGCGCGAGCGGTCTCGACGCGCACGCCATGCATCCGGAGGCGGTCTTCGCCGTGGTGCGGGCGCTGGGCGGGACCGTTCCGCCCACGGTGATCGTGGGCTGCCAGATCGGTTCCGTCGCCGACGGCATCGGCCTGACCGAGCCCGTGGCCGCCGCGCTGGACCCCGCGGTGGCCGCCGTAGAATCCGTGGTGACCGCGTTGCGGCAGCCGCAGGAGGTGTGAGCGATGTGCCTGGGCATTCCCGGCCGCGTCGTCGGACCGGTCGAGGGCTATCACGGTCAGATCGCGCTGGTCGACGTCTCCGGTGAGCGGCGGACGGTGAATGTCGGCCTGCTCGAGGACGATCCGGCCGGGCCCGGCGACTGGGTGATCATCCACATGGGGTTCGCGGTCGAGAAGACCGACGAAGCCGGGGCCGCCGCCGCGCTGGCGGGGCTGCGTCTGCTCGGGTCGGGTGAGGAGCCGTGACCGGGGCCCGGGTCCGGCGGCGGATCATCGTGCGCGGCGTGGTGCAGGGCGTCGGGTTCCGGCCCTTCGTGTACACCACGGCGGCCGAACTGGCGCTGACCGGATCGGTGTGCAACGACAGTTCCGGGGTGATCATCGAGATCGAGGGTGCCACGGACGGGGTGGACGCCTTCGTCGCGCGCCTGCGCGAGCGCCCGCCGCCGCTGGCGGTCGTCGAGACCGTCGAGCAGACCGCGCTCCCGATCCGCGGCGGGACCGGATTCCACATCGCCGGCACCACCCGGGGCGACGGGCGCACCCTCGCGTCACCCGATGTCGCGATCTGCGCGGAATGCGCCGCCGAACTTCAGGATCCGGGCAACCGGCGCTACCGGCACCCGTTCATCACCTGCACCAACTGCGGTCCGCGGTTCACCATCATCGCCGCCCTGCCCTACGACCGGCCGCAGACCTCGATGGCCGGGTTCGCCATGTGCGAGACCTGCGCGCGTGAGTACGCCGATCCCGGCGACCGCCGCTTCCACGCGCAACCCATCGCCTGCAACGACTGCGGACCGACCCTGAGCTTCTCCGGCCCCGAGTCCGGGGATCCGGTGCGAGCGGCGCGAAACATGCTGCGCGACGCCGGGATTCTGGCGGTCAAGGGCATCGGTGGCTATCACCTGGCCTGCGATGCCGCCGACAGCGCCGCGGTGACGGAGTTGCGCCGCCGGAAACGCCGGGGCGACAAGCCTTTCGCGGTCATGGTGCCCGATTTGGCGACCGCCGCGGCCATCGCGGAGGTGGACGCGACCGCCGCCGCCCTGCTCACCGGCCCGGCCCGGCCCATCGTCCTGCTGCCCCGCCGGACATCCGCCGCCGCGGATCCCGGCGGGCCGCCGCTGCCCGTGGACGCGGTCGCGCCGCACAATCGCGATCTCGGGGTGATGGTCGCCTACACGCCGCTGCATCTGCTGTTGTTCGGGCTGCCCGGTGACGCGCCCGGCCCGCGCGTGCTGGTCATGACGTCGGGCAACCTCGGCGGAGAACCGATCTGCCACACGGACTCCGATGCCCGGGAACGGCTGTCCGGGCTCGCCGACGCCGTGCTGTCCCACAACCGGCCCATCCTGGTGCCGTGTGACGACTCGGTGGTCAAGGTGGTCGACGGGGTCGAGGTGCCGTTCCGGCGCTCGCGCGGCTACGCGCCGCTGCCGCTCGCCCTGCCGCTGCCCGCGGCGCCGACCCTGGCCGTGGGCGCGGACCTCAAGAACACCTGCGCCGTCGCCGACGGCCGCTACGCCTGGCTGAGCCAGCACATCGGCGATATGGACGACGTCGCGACCCTGCGCGCGTTCACCACCGCCGCAGGGCATCTGGAGAAGCTCACCGGCGTCGCCCCGCAGCAGCTCGCCGCCGACGCCCACCCCCGCTACCGGTCCACCGCCTGGGCCGCGGAGCACGCGGGCACCCGCCCGATCCGGCTGGTGCAGCACCATCACGCGCACCTGGCCGCCGTCATGGGCGAGCACGGCCTGGACGCGAGCGCGACCGTACTCGGATTCGCCTTCGACGGCACCGGGTACGGGCCCGACCGCGCCATCTGGGGCGGCGAGGTGCTCGCGGCGAGCTACAAGGGCTTCCGCCGCCTGGCGCACCTGCGTTACGTGCCGCTGGCCGGCGGCGACCTCAGCGTGCAACGGCCGTATCGAATGGCCTTGGCGCACTTGCGGTCCGCGCACCTGGACTGGTCACCGGATCTGCCGTGCGTGCGCGCCTGCCCGCCGCGCGAGCGGCAGGTGCTGGCGCATCAGCTCGACACCGGGCTCGGCTGCGTGCCGACCTCCAGCATGGGCCGGTTGTTCGATGCCGTCGCCTCGCTGTGCGGGGTGCGCCACGAGGTCGACTACGAGGCGCAGGCCGCCATCGAATGGGAGGGCCTGTCCCGCGACGCCGACCCGGGCGCGGTCGCCTACCGGTTCGTCCTGCCCGGCGACACCGGCGGCGAGGCGGACATCGATCCGGCGCCCGTGCTCGCCACGGTGATCGCCGACCTGCGCGGCGGGGTGCCCACCGGTGTCATCGGCGCGCGGTTCCACGCCGGCGTCGCGCACCTGGTCCTGGAGCTGGCCCGGCGCTACGGCGAACCGGAGCAGCCGATCGCCCTGTCCGGCGGCGTGTTCCAGAACGCGCTGCTGCTCACGACCGTACTGCGGCTGCTGCGCGAACACGGTTTCCACGTCCTCACCCACCATCGCGTGCCACCCAACGACGGTGGGATCGCGTTCGGCCAGTTACTCGCCGTCGCGGCGAGCTGAGCGGAAGGAGAACAGCGATGTGCCTGGCAGTCCCCGGCAAAGTGCTCAGCGTCCAGGAGCGGGATGGCACCCGGATGTCGGTGGTCGACTTCGGCGGCGTCCAGAAGGATGTCTGCCTGCAGTACATCCCGGACATCGCCGTCGGCGACTACGTGATCGTGCACGTCGGCTTCGCCATCCAGCGGCTCGACGAGGAGTCGGCCATGCAGACGCTCGCCGAGTTCGAACACCTCGGCGTGCTGAAAGAGGAGTTCGGCGACGGATTCGCGATCGCCGCAGCCCAGGCCGGAGTGGCCAACCCGGAGACCACCCCGACCGCCGATCCGGAGGTGAAACCATGAAATACCTCGACGAATTCAGTAATCCGGAACTGGCGAAGCTGCTGCTGGATCGGATCCGCTCCACCACCACCCGGCGCTGGTCGATCATGGAAGTCTGTGGCGGGCAGACGCATTCGATCATCCGGCACGGCATCGATCAGCTGCTGCCCGACCAGATCGAGATGATCCACGGCCCCGGCTGCCCGGTGTGCGTGACCCCGCTCGAGCTGATCGACAAGGCGCTGGCCATCGCCGCCCAGCCGAATGTCATCTTCTGCTCCTTCGGCGACATGCTGCGTGTGCCCGGCAGTTCCAAGGATCTGTTCCGGATCAAGAGCGAAGGCGGCGACGTCCGCGTCGTCTACTCACCGCTCGACGCCCTCGAACTCGCCCGCGCCAACCCCGACCGCCAGGTCGTGTTCTTCGGCATCGGGTTCGAGACCACCGCCCCGGCCAACGCCATGACCGTCTACCAGGCGCAACGCCTCGGCATACGCAACTTCTCGCTGCTCGTCTCGCACGTGCTGGTGCCCCCGGCGATCGCCGCCATCATGGAATCGCCGAGCTGCCGGGTCCAGGCGTTCCTCGCCGCCGGGCACGTGTGCACGGTGATGGGCACCGCCGAGTATCCGCCGCTGGCCGAGAAGTACCGGGTTCCGGTGGTGGTCACCGGATTCGAGCCGCTCGACATCCTCGAGGGCATCCGGCGCACCGTCGACCAACTCGAACACGGCCGCCACGAGGTGGACAACGCCTACCGGCGCGCGGTCACCGCCGAGGGCAACCCGGCCGCCAAGGCCATGCTCGCCGATGTCTTCGAGGTCACCGACCGCGGCTGGCGCGGCATCGGGGTGATCCCGCGGAGCGGCTGGCGGCTCTCGCCGCGCTACCGCGAGTTCGACGCCGAACACCGGTTCGCGGTCACCGATCTGCACACCGAGGAGTCGCCGATCTGCCGGTCGGGCGAGGTGCTGCAGGGCCTGATCAAACCGCACGAGTGCGCCGCCTTCGGCAAGCAGTGCACACCGCGTAATCCGCTCGGCGCCACCATGGTGTCCTCCGAGGGCGCCTGCGCGGCCTACTACCTGTACCGGCGGCTGGATCTGCCCGCGGAGGTGGCTCATGCCTGACATGGTCGAAGCGGGTTCCGGCGCGGTCGATTTCGAGAACTGGGTGTGCCCGATGCCGTTGCGGGACTCACCCAGCATCGTGATGGGGCACGGTGGCGGCGGCGCGATGTCGGGCGAGCTGATCGAGCATCTGTTCCTGCCCGCGTTCGGGGCGGCGGCGCAGGCCGGGCTCGGCGACTCGGCGGTGGTCAGCGTCGGCGAGACGCGGCTGGCGTTCAGCACCGACTCGTTCGTGGTGAAGCCGTTGACCTTTCCCGGCGGATCCATCGGCGATCTCGCCGTCAACGGCACGGTCAACGATCTGGCGATGTCGGGGGCGCGGCCACTGGTCCTGTCGACGGCGTTCATCCTCGAGGAGGGCACGCCGCTCGTACGGATCGCGGAAGTGGCCTCGGCGATGGGCACGGCGGCGCTCGGCGCCGGGGTCGCGCTCGTCACCGGCGACACCAAGGTCGTCGACGCCGGGCACGGGGACGGCATCTACGTCAATACCGCGGGCATCGGCGTGCTCGATCCCGGCGTCGACATCCGGCCCGAACTCGCCGCGCCCGGGGACGTGGTCATGGTCAGCGGGGAGATCGGATTGCACGGTGTCGCGGTACTATCGTGCCGCGAGGGACTCGAATTCGGGACCACCGTATGCAGTGACACCGCTCCCCTGCACGGTCTGGTCGCGGCGATGCTGGCTACCGGCGCGACCGTGCACACCCTGCGCGACCCGACCCGCGGCGGGCTGGCCGCCAGCCTGAACGAGATCGCGCGCGCCGCGGGCGTGGGAATCACACTGGACGAGAACACGATTCCGATCCCCGCCGGGGTCCGCGATGCCTGCGGGCTGCTCGGCCTGGATCCGCTGTACGTGGCCAACGAGGGCAAGCTGGTGGCGTTCGTGCCCGCCGCGGACGCCGATCGGGTGCTCGCCGCCCTGCGCGCCCATCCGCTCGGGGTGCGCGCCGCGATCATCGGCCGCTGCGTGGCCGAGCATCCCGGCATGGTGACCGCGCGCACCGCGCTCGGCGGCACTAGGGTCGTCGATCTACCTGCGGGAGAACAGCTTCCACGTATCTGCTGACCCCACACACGGAGGCCCGCCATCACCGTCCCCCGCCCGCGTTCCACCGAGACCCCGCCACCCGGCCCGGGGGCCGGGGAGAGGATGTTCGCGCGCTACGCCTACCCGCCCAACGCGCTGGGCTACTGCGGTCCACCCGATACGGCGGCGCTGTCCGAGGGGTCACCCGCGCTGATCCGCGCCGCCGCCCGGCGCTTCACCGGCGCCTGGCCCTACCTCCAGGTCATGTCCGCCATGACCGGCATCACCGACCCTCTCGACCTGCGCCTGGTCGAATCCTATTGGCACGGTGGAGGAATCGGCGCGACCCTCGATCCGGCAGCCTTCTGTACCGAACTGCTCGCCATCCTGGGTCCCGCCGCGGGCCGGTACTGGACCCACCTGACCCCGCAACTCGCCCCGGAGGCCGCCCCCAACCACTGCTTCCACGTCTTCGGCGTCTACCCGTGGAGCCGCCTGCTCGGCACGGCGGCAACCTCCACCGCCCTGGAAGTCCTCGACAAATGCCGCATCACCCCGGCTCGCGTCGTGGCCCGCGACGGCTCCCACGTCCGGCTGGAGGCCAGCCCGCTGACCTGGGACGGCCACCGCCTCGACCTGGGCCCACCCGGCACCCGCACCGCGACCCTCACCGCCGACGGCCGCCTGACGACCGACCCGCAACCCGGCGATCACGTCGCCCTGCACTGGGATCGGCTGACCGCGCTGCTGAACAGCACGCAAACCGCGAACCTGACCGACAGCACCCTCCGGCAGCTCGCCGCCACCAACCAGCGCCTCGACATCGGCGGATAGTGTGCCGGTGCCGCCGACCCTCATCGAACTTCCATGAGTGCCACGACACTTGGAGGATCAGTGGTGTATTTCAAGCGATCCGCCACCGTCATCACCTGCCTGCTGGTTGGGGCCGCGGCTTCCCCGGTCGCCGCCCTGTCGGACCCGCCCATATGGATCGGAACCGGCTCATCCCAGGGACCCGGCGTCGGCTCGGCGCAGCCGCCCGCTCCCGGTGGCGCTCCGTCCGATCCGCAGACCGATGCGGCGCGAACCGGTGTGCTGGACCTGGTGAACGCCGAACGCGCGCGGCAGGGCTGCGGCGGATTGCGCCCCGACGCGCGCCTGCAGAGCGCGGCTCAGGGCCATTCCGATGACATGGCCGCTCGCGTCTACTTCGATCATCGCGACCCCGACGGGAGGATGCCGAACCAGCGCGTCGAGGCCGCCGGCTACCTGTGGCGCACCGTCGGCGAGAACATCGCCCGGGGCCAGGCCGACGCCGCCGAGGTGATGGCCGACTGGATGGCGAGCCCCGGCCACCGCGCCAATATCCTCAACTGCGCCTACACCGATATCGGCATCGGAGTCCACTTCGGCACCGAGGGACCCTTGTGGACACAGAATTTCGCCGCCCCCCTCTGACCCAGCGTTCACACTGAAGGAACTCCGACCGACCTCGAAGGATGACCGATGGAAGCGATGCGCGCATGGGCCGTGACGAAACCCGGCCCGATCGACGGTGAGCCGTTGTCGGCGCGGCGCATCCCGGTGCCCGAGCCCGGTCCCGGCGAGCTGCGGGTGCGGGTGCTCGCCTGCGGGGTCTGCCGGACCGATCTACACGTGACCGAGGGCGACCTGGCCGTGCACCGGGCTGACGTGGTGCCCGGCCACGAGGTGGTCGGGGAGGTGACCGCGCTCGGCCCCGACACCGGGACCGAGTTCGCCGTCGGCGACCGGGTGGGCATCGCCTGGCTGCGGCACACCTGCGGCGAGTGCCGGTTCTGCCGGCGCGGTGACGAGAACCTGTGCCCACGTTCGCGATACACCGGATGGGACGCCGACGGCGGCTACGCCGAGTACGCGGTCGTTCCGGCCGCCTACGCGCTGCCGCTGCCCGCGGGCTACGCCGACACCGAGCTCGCTCCCCTGCTGTGCGCCGGGATCATCGGCTATCGGGCACTGCGGCGCGCCGCGCTCCCGCCGGGCGGGCGGCTGGGGATCTACGGGTTCGGCGGCAGCGCGCACCTGGCCGCGCAGGTGGCCCTCGCCGAAGGCGCGCAGGTGCACGTCATGACCCGCGACGTCGCCGCCCGGCGGCTCGCGCTGGAACTCGGCGCGGCGTCCGCGCAGGGGGCGGCGGAACCGCCTCCGGTACAACTGGATTCGGCGATCCTCTTCGCACCGGTCGGCGAGCTGGTGTTGCCCGCACTGGCGGCCCTCGATCGCGGGGGCGTGCTGTCGATCGCGGGCATCCACCTCTCCGACATCCCGCCGCTGAACTATCAACGGCATCTGTTCCAGGAGCGCGAGATTCGCTCGGTGACCGCGAACACCCGCGCGGATTCGCGCGAGTTCCTGGCCTTCGCGGGCACGCATCGGCTGGAGGTCTCCGTGCACCCGTACCCGCTCGCGGAAGCCGATCGCGCACTGCGGGATCTGGCGCACGGGCGGTTCGCGGGCGCGGCCGTGCTGGTGCCCTGAATCGGCGCGGATCCTGCCAGACTGCACGGGTGACACCGTTGCGCCGCGTCATTCGCGTCCTGTCGGCCTTCCTGCTGGTGACAGCCATCGGCACGGCGGGCTACCGGTTACTCGGATTCGGGTACCTCGACGCGCTGTATCAGACCGTCACCACGATCACGACGGTCGGTTTCCGCGAGATCCATCCGCTCAGCCCCCTCGGCCAGGTATTCACCATGGCGCTCATCCTGTTCGGCGTCGGCACCGTGTTCTATATGTTCGGTGTCCTGCTCGAGGCACTCATCGAAGGCCATGTACACCGACACCTGGAACGGCGGCGAATGAAGCACCGGATCGAGAAACTGCGCGGACACGTCATCGTGTGCGGCTGGGGCCGCGTCGGGCATTCCACGGCGCAATACCTCAGCGGTCTCGGCAAGGACATCGTGGTGGTGGATCGCGACCCGCAACGCCTGGAGAACCTCGAACTCCCGTATGTCCTGGGCGATGTCACCGACGACGCCGTGCTCGAGGCCGCCGGCATCCAGCACGCCCAGGCCCTCATCGCCGCCCTGGACAGCGACGCCGACAATGTCTACGTCACCCTGTCGAGTCGCGCGCTGCGCGCCGACCTGACCATCATCGCCCGCGCCCGCACCGAGAGCTCCAAATCCAAACTGCTGCGCGCCGGCGCCAACCGCGCGGTCAACCCGCAGCTGATCGGCGGCCGCCGCATGGCCGCCTTCGCCCTGCAACCCAATGTCGCCGAATTCCTCGACGTGGTCATGCACGACGAGAACCTCGAATTCCGCATCGAGGAGATCGAGATCGGCCCGGACTCGCCGCTGCTCGAACGCACCATCGCCGACGCGGCCCCGCGGCACACCTCCGGCGCCCTCGTCCTGGCCATCCGCACCGGCGACGGCCGCTTCCTCGCCAACCCCGACACCGACACCCGGCTGCGCTCCGGCACGATCCTCATCGCACTCGGAACGCAGCCGCAACTCGACACGATCCGCGGGGCCGCGGGCCGCACGCACTGAGCCCCGCTCACACCGCCGAGATGTCCCGGCGGCCGAAGACCGGCAATGCCACGGCCAGGAACGCGACGGCGACCACCATCAGCCACAGATACCCCAGGTGCAGGCCGGCACCCATCGGGCCGTCGGCGAGCGCCTGCTGGAAGGGCGACCACGGCCCCCAGGGCCGCACCGAGTCGACGATCTTCGACGCGGCGTAGAGGACGTACGCGCCCACCGCGGCGACACTCGCGCCCGCGAGGGCGATCCGGCGCCGGCCGGTGGCCGCGCCGATCGACAGGGCCAGTCCGCCGAAGGGCGCGGCCAGCGCGATCATCGCCACCGAGCCGGTCGCCGCGGCGCCGAGCCCGACCCCCATGCCGAATACCGCGGAACAGGCGAGCACGGCCGCGAACAGCACGCTCCCGAGCACGATGAGTCCGGTCAGCAGGACCGCGCTCTGTTCGAGCAGCAGTCGCCTGGGCGTCACGCGCGTGATCAGCAGCACCTCCAGGGTGCCGGTCTCCTCCTCACCGGCGATCGCGCGGGCGCCGCGCGAGATCGCGAACACCAGGAAGAGGATGGGCAGCATCATGCTGTACAGCTCGGTATTGAGAAACCCCGCGCCGCTGGTGAATTCGTCGATCGCGAAGAGTCTGCGCAGGGATTCCGGATAGCTGTCGAGCATCTGCTTCAACCCGGCGATGTTCGAGATCGACGGCCACAGCGCCGATTCCAGCAGCACCAGGGCCACGATGCCGATGCTCCAGCCGATCAGCCCGCGGCGTTGGTCACGCAGAGACTTCAGATACACCGTGGCGAACATCAGCGATCCTGTCCGTAGTAGGTGAGGAAGACATCCTCGAGATCGGGTTCGTGACTGACGATGTCGGTCACGCCGTACGGCGCCACGAACTTCAGCAGCTCCGCCGTGGAGCCATCGACCTCGACGTGTAGCACACGATCGGCGCCGCCCTCGACCGACCGCACCCCGCCGACCGCACGCAGCAGGCCCGGATCCGGTGGCTCGGTGTCGAATTCGAGATCGATCCGGCGTAGCGACCGCGCGGTCAACTCGGCCACCGACGCCACCTCCACCAGCCGGCCGCTGCGCAGGATCGCGACCGTGTCGGCGACCGCCTGCACCTCCGAGAGCACGTGCGAGGACAGGAAGACCGTGCGCCCGGAGTCGCGGACCTCGCGCAGCATGGTCAGGAATTCCCGCTGGATCAGCGGGTCCAAGCCCTGGGTCGGCTCGTCGAGCACCAGCAGGTCCGGCTCGGTCATGAAGGCCTGCACGATGCCGACCTTCTGCCGGTTGCCGTGCGACATGGCGCCGATGCGCGCCGAGATGTCCAGGTCCATCCGCTCGACCAGCCGCCCCAGTACCGCGGGATCCACGCCGCCCCGCAGCCGGGCGAGGTAACTCAGATACTGCCGTGCCGTCAGGTCCTGGTAGGCGACGAACTGCCCTGGGAGATAACCGATGTGGCGCTGCGCGCGCGAGCGTTCGCGCACGACGTCGGCCCCGGCGACAGTGATCGAGCCGTGCGTCGGGCGCATCAGCCCCACCAGCATGCGGATGGTCGTCGTCTTGCCCGCGCCATTGGGGCCCAGATAGCCGAACACCACCCCGGGCGGCACCTCGAGACTCACCTCGGCCAGCGCCGGCGAACGCCCGTAGGACTTGGTCAGCTCCCGCATCACGATCATCGGTGGCGCCTGTCCGGCCCGGGCCGCACCCGCGGTCCCGCTCATCGGGGCGCCGACTGGGGTCGGACCACGAGCACCGGGCAGGTGGCGGTGTGTAGCAGGGCGGTGCTGACCGAACCCAGCACCATCGCGTCGAAACCGCCGCGACCGCGCGAGCCGACCACGAGAAGTTGTGCGCCGTCGGCGAATTCGAGCAGGGTGCGGACAGCGGTGTCACAACGGACATGCCGTTCGACGCGCACATCCGGGAATTGCTCGGCGAATCCGGCCAGGCTCTCGGCCAGCAGCGCGTCCTCCTGCTGGCGGATCGTCTCCCATCCGACCACCTCCAGATCGAAGCCGCTGGTGTCGCTCCAGGCGTGCACCGCGATCAGCGGGGCCTTGCGCAGCGACGCCTCCTCGAACGCCATCCGCACCGCGGGCAGGCTGTTCTCGCTGCCGTCCACCCCGACGACCACCGGCCGGTCCATGGCGGCGCTGATTCCGATGTCCGGTTCCCCGTGCACGATGGCCACCGGGCAATGGGCGCGACGCGCCAGCCCGGCGCTGACCGAGCCGAGGACGGCCCGCCGGATCGCACCGCGACCGCGGTTGCCCACCACCATCATCCGCGCCCGCGCGGACCGCTCGATCAGCGTCGGCAACACCAGCTCGTCGACTGTCTCGGCGGTGAGGGAGATGGTGTCCTCCGGCGCGACGTGGTGCGCGATCCGCGCGGCCTCGGCCAGCACGCGCCGCGCCTCGTCCCGCACCGCGGCGTGCTCGGCCATCCCGTGGGCGGTCCAGGGCTCACGGCTCGACTGGACGCCGTAGGCGACGACGATGTGCAGCGGCCACCCCCGCGACGCCGCTTCGGCGGCGGCCCAGGCGACCGCCTGGTAGGAGGTCTGGGAGCCGTCCGCCCCGACCACGATGGGTCGTGGGCTCGAGTCCGGTCGGGTCGCCGTATCCGGCATGATTCCTCCTGGTGGCGATGGTGTATCGAGCATCTCGCCGCCGCAGATCGGACCCCAGAGACCAACGTCACGACGAGTCGGGGCCCTCGGGCACCGATTCCGGGGCAACCCGGACTCAGCGACGCCGCGGCAGCTGCTGATCGGCGAGGTAGTTGCGGATGGTCGTCAGCGTCGCGCCCGCGCGCGAGGCCCGGACCGGCTCGGCGACCGGCGGGTTCGGTTGCGCCGCACCGGCATGCAGTGCGGCGGCCACATGGGTGGCCCAGGCGCCGATCGCGTCCCAGTCCCGCAGATCCGTGGCCGGGAGCACGTGCAGTGATGAGCCGGGCAGCGTGCGCATCCAGCGGTCGAGTCCGCGCAGCGCCGCGGGATCCCACCGGCCGCCGAAGAGTGCCTCGGAGAAGGGCGTGAGCCAGCGGTAGCGGTCGAGCAGCGCGTCCAACTGGGAACGGACCTCGGATTCGGGCTGCGCCGGCTCGATCCGGCCGGTCGCGAAGACGGCGACGTCGCGGCGAGCCAGCACCGGCCCGAACCGGTTCAGGAAGCGGCGGGCCGGGCGCGGCCAGCGGCCGTAGTAGAAGGGCGCGCCGAGTACGACGCCGCGATAGTCGTCGATGCCGCGCACGTCGCGCATGGCGGAGCAGTCGACCTCGAATCCCGACTCGCGGAGCGTGGCCGCGAGGAATTCGGCGATCTCCTGGGTCGCGCCGTAGCGGGTGGCGTAGGCGACCAGAATCCGGGCTTTCATGATGTCTTCCTTCGTGGTTCTCAGTGCGGGTACCTGCTTGACCAGGGTGGCGCGCGGGTCGTAGTTGCGGTAGACGCGGTGCCCGAAGCCCATGAGCTTCACGCCGTCTTCCTTGTTCTTGACCTT
>NZ_JBSGCY010000041.1:0-46035 GCF_053602115.1 Nocardia sp. NPDC004582
ACGGCCTCGGCCCGGGACCGCGGCCGCCGCGACCACACCTCGATCGCTCGCGCCCGCACGATCGGCACGGATGCCCGCAGAGCCGCGATCACCTGCCCGAGCAGCCCGATCACCCACAGCCCGGCCCGCTGCGAAGCCTGTCGGACCGGCGACGGCCCTTCGACCTCCGGCAGCGACCGCAGGCCGGGTGTGTAGGTCTCGGTAGCCCGAAAGCGGCCGCGCTGCCGACGCGGATCGGTGTCCGCGTTCGGCGACTCGCCGCTGTCGGCATCGCCCGCGGGCCGCGAGTCGGTTGTGGCCGCGGTCTCCGGCAGCGTCGCCGGTGCCTCCGACTCCGTCGCCGATCCTCCCGGCACCGATACGGATCGGACCGGCGCCGTCTCGGATCCACGTGGCTGGGTTGCCTCGGCGCGCCGGAGCATGCGGAGCATCGCGGCCCCGGCCCGTAGCGGCCGACGGCCGCGGGGTGGCGTGGACTCGTCCGGCGCGGGTGAGGTGGGCTGGGGTGGGGTGGTGGTCCGGGTGTTCCCGGTGGTTGCTGGTCCCCCCTGCACAGCGGCCTCCTCAGGCATTCGCACGACCGTTCCCGGACAGCCGGGGGAGCGGGTGCTCTACCGTCTGTCGGGTGCGTATCGAATCTCGCCGGTCGACCATTCCACCTTTTTACGTGATGGACGTCTGGAAAGCAGCAGCTGAACGGGCTCGGACTCACGGAGACGTGCTGGTGCTGGCCGCGGGGCAGCCTTCCACGCCCGCTCCGGAGGCGGTTTTGCGGGCCACCAGACAGGCCATGGATTCCGAATTGCTGGGTTATACCGAGACATTCGGGATTCTGGAGTTGCGGGAGGCCATCGCCGAGCATCACCGGAGCACCTACGGGGTCGAGGTGGACGCGGATGATGTCGTGGTCACGACCGGGTCGTCGGGTGCGTTCACGCTGCTGTTCCTGGCCGCGTTCGACGCCGGGGACACCGTGGTGGTGGCGCGGCCGGGGTATCCGGCCTACCGGAACACGCTGACCGCGCTGGGCTGTGACGTGGTGGAGTTGGACTGCGGGCCGGAGACGCGGTTCCAGCCGACCGTGGCCATGCTGGAGGCGCTGCCGCAGCCGCCCGCGGGTTTGATCGTGGCCAGCCCGGCCAATCCGACCGGCACCATGATCGCGCCGGAGGAGCTGGCGGCGCTGGCCCGCTGGTGCGACGAGCACGGGACACTGCTCATCTCGGACGAGATCTATCACGGCATCGTCTACGACGACACCGAACCGACGTCCTCCGCGTGGGAGACCTCGCGCGAGTCGGTGGTCATCGGCTCGGTGTCCAAGTACTTCTCGATGACCGGTTGGCGACTGGGCTGGATGCTGGTGCCGCGGTCGCTGCGCCCGGCGCTGCAGCGGCTGGCCTCGAATATGACGGTGTGCCCGCCGGCTATTTCTCAGTTTGCCGCGGTGCACGCGTTCGGTCCGGAAGCCAAAGCCGAACTGGACGGTCATGTGAATCGCTATGCGGCAAATCGCCAGCTGCTGCTGCAGGGCCTGCCGAAGCTCGGCATCACCGACCTCGCCCCCGCCGACGGCGCGTTCTATGTTTACGCGGATATCGCGCACCTGACCGATGATTCGATGCGCTGGTGCACCGAAGTGCTCGACGCGACCGGCGTGGCGCTCGCCCCCGGCATCGACTTCGACACCCGCCACGGCCATCACACCGTTCGCTTCTCGTTCGCCGGAGCCGCCGCCGACATCGAAGCGGCACTGGACCGGTTGGAACGGTATTTGGCCTGATCTGCCAAGAGGATTGAGCGCGGTGGGCAAAATGAACACAGCGCCGCTGATGACTGGCACGATTGCACCGTGACCACTGCGACGACTCCGAAAGGCGAACGGCGTCGCCATGCACTGGTTTGTGCCGCCGCCGAGCTACTGCTCGAGGGTGGCTTCGAAGCGGTCCGGCACCGCTCGGTGGCGACCCGGGCGGATCTGCCGCTCGCGTCGACCACCTACTACTTCGAATCGCTGGAGGATCTGATCGCGCGGGCGGTCGAATTCTCCGGCACCGCCGAACTCGAGGCCATGCGCCGCCGGGTCGGCGAGGTGACGCATCGGCGCCGCGGCGCGGAGGCGACGGTCGAACTGGTGCTGGACCTGTTGGTGGGCCCCGAGATTCAGGACGAGGACGCGCGGGGCCAGTTGATCGCCCGCTACGAACGCTCCGTCGCCTCGGCCCGCCACCCCGAACTACGAGAGGTCCAGCTGCGACTACGCGCCCAGCTGGACGAGCTGCTGACCGATGTCCTGCGTCGGTCCGACCGGGTGGTTCGCCCGGAACAGACCCGCCGTCTGGTGGCGGTAGTCGATGGGGCGGTGGTGACCGCGCTCGGTGAGTTCGACCCTCAACCCCGCCGCATGGCGCGCGGGGCGCTCTTGGAGATCATCGACATCGTCGCCCCACCGGCTTAACCCGCAGCACACAGCCGGTAAACTGCGCAAACGTGAGTCTTGTGCCGAACGTCCTCGCCACCCGTTACGCCAGCCCTGAGCTGGTTCACCTCTGGTCGCCCGAGAACAAGATCGTGCTCGAGCGGCGGCTGTGGCTCGAGGTTCTCCGCGCGCAGGCCGAGCTGGGGATCGATGTTCCGGCCGGTGTCGTCGAGGACTACGAGCGGGTCATCGATCAGGTCGATCTGAAGTCCATCGCCGAGCGCGAGCGGGTCACGCGGCACGACGTGAAGGCCCGGATCGAGGAGTTCAACGCGCTCGCGGGCCATGAGCACGTGCACAAGGGCATGACCTCCCGCGACCTCACCGAGAATGTGGAGCAGCTGCAGATCCGGCTGTCGCTGCAGCACGTGTACGGCCACGGCGTGGCCATCGCGGCGCGGCTCGCCGAGCGCGCGGCCCAGTACCAGACCCTGGTGATGGCGGGACGCTCGCACAACGTGGCCGCGCAGGCCACCACCCTCGGCAAGCGATTCGCTTCCGCCGCAGACGAATTGCTCATCGCGCTGACCCGGCTGCGGGAGCTGATCGACCGCTACCCGTTGCGCGGCATCAAGGGCCCGATGGGCACCGCCCAGGACATGCTGGACCTGCTCGGCGGCGACCCGGCCAAGCTGGCGCAGCTGGAGCAGAAGGTGTCCCGGCACCTGGGCTTCGCGAACGTCTTCACCAGCGTCGGCCAGATCTACCCGCGCTCGCTGGACCACGACGTGATCTCCGCGCTGGTGCAGGTCGGCGCGGGCCCGTCCTCGTTCGCGCACACCATTCGCCTGATGGCGGGCCACGAGCTGGTCACCGAGGGCTTCCAGCCCGGCCAGGTCGGCTCCTCGGCCATGCCGCACAAGATGAACACCCGCTCCTGCGAGCGCGTCAACGGCCTGCAGGTGGTGCTGCGCGGTTACGGCTCGATGGCCGCCGAACTGGCGGGCGCGCAGTGGAACGAGGGCGACGTGTTCTGCTCGGTGGTGCGCCGGGTCGCGCTGCCGGACGCCTTCTTCGCCATCGACGGCATGATGGAGACCTTCCTGACCGTGCTGGCCGAGTTCGGCGCCTACCCGGCCGTGGTGGACCGCGAGCTCAACCGCTACCTGCCGTTCCTGGCCACCACCCGCATCCTGATGGCGGCGGTGCGCGCGGGCGTGGGCCGCGAGACCGCGCACGAGGTCATCAAGGAACACGCGGTGGCGGTGGCGCTGGCCATGCGCGAGCAGGGCCGCGAGCCCGATCTGCTGGACCGCCTGGCCGCCGACGACCGGATGCCGCTGGACCGGGCGGCCCTGGACGCGGCGCTGGCCGACCGCTCCGCCTTCATCGGCGCGGCCGAGGCGCAGACCGCCGAGGTGATCGCGCAGGTGCAGAAGCTGGTCGACGCCGACCCGGAGGCGGCCCGCTACACGCCGTCGCCGATCCTCTAGGGAGGCAACGACTCTCGAATCTCGCCCCCGGCTCCTGAACGGAGCCGGGGGCGAAGGAGTATGTGGTGAGTGTTGCGGATCGGTTCGCCTGGCGGTCGGTGGAGTCGCGGTGGCGGGCGGGCGGCGTGGGGTGCGGGATCGGTTCGCCCGGAAGCCGGTGGAGTCGCGGTGGCGGGCGGGCGGCGGGTGGTGCGGGCCTAAGCTGCGGGCATGAATCCTTATACGATCTTCGCCGATATCGTCGCCGGGCGGGCCCCGTCCTCGAAGGTGTACGAGGACGAGGATTGCCTGGCGTTCATGGACATTCGGCCGGTGACGCCGGGGCATGTGCTGGTGGTTCCCAAGGTCGCGGCGCGGAGTCTGGCGGAGCTGGATCCGGCCATGGGTGGCAAGCTGTTTCAGGTGGGGCAGCGGATCGCGGCGGGGCTGCGGGAGTCCGAGGTGGGCTGCGATGGCGTGAATTTCTTCCTGGCCGACGGGGTGACGGCGGGCCAGGAGGTGTTCCATGTGCATCTGCACGTGATTCCGCGCACTCCGGGCGATGGTTTCGGTTTGCGGGCGCGCCCGACTTCTCCGGCGCGGGCGGACCTGGATTATCTGGCGGGATCTATCAAGGGGGCACTGGCTCGAATCGCCGCGAATTCATAGCGGCCGTGCATTAGCATATCCGAACCGTCTGGTTTGCCAAGGACGCGCCAAAACCGCATTCCCCGACATCGCGCGAGTTTCTCGAGTTACGTTGGATTGCGATTGTGGTGGGCTGATGGAGGTGGGGAATGCGCAGGAGAGCCGTTGCCGCAGCTGTTTTGGCAATCGCTGCAGGTTTGCTGTATCCGGTGGCCGCGCCGCCGGCGATCGCCGGCGCCGCCCAGGTGGTCCGGGTCGACGAGCTGAGCGCCACCCGCTCGGCCCTGTTCGTCGACTCCGCGGCCATGGGTCGCACCATCCAGGTCCAGGTGCTGCATCCCGCCGGCGGCGGCGAACGTCCCACCTACTACCTGCTCGACGGCCTCGATCCCGGCGCCGCCCAGAGCACCTGGACCAATGCCACCGACGCGGAGCCGTTCTTCCAGGGCAAGAACGTGAACGTGGTGCTGCCCATGGGCGGCCAGGCCAGCTACTACACCGACTGGGTGTCCGACGATCCGCGTTTCGGCCGCTATCGGTGGGAAACCTTTCTGACGCAAGAACTTCCGCCCATCATCGACGGGTATTTCGCGGGGAACGGCGTGAACGCCATCGGCGGCCTGTCCATGGGCGGGATCGCGGCGTTCGTGCTGGCGGTGCGGCATCCGGAGATGTACCGGGCGGTGGCGGGTTACAGCGCCTGCCCGGACACCACCATCGCGCAGGGCGCCATGATGTTCTCGGTGGCCAATCGCGGCGGCAATCCGCTGAACATGTGGGGCGCGCCGGGCAATCCGGCCTGGGCTGACCACAATCCGGCGGTGCTGACCGAGGCGTTGCGCGGTAAGACCATCTTCCTGTCCACCGGCACCGGCCTGCCTGGGCCGCACGAGCTGGAGATCAAGCCGCAGCTGCCGGAGAACATCTTCTTCGGCGGTCCCATCGAATTCGGGGTGGACGCCTGTGTCACCGCGTTCGAACAGCGGTTGCGCTCGTTGAACATTCCGGCGCGCGTGGAGCATTCACCGGTGGGCACGCATTCGTGGTCGTACTGGCAGGACACGCTGCACAATTCCTGGCTGACCATCAGCGGGGCGATAGGGGCCTGAACATGTTCGCCACCCGGGCTCGAACGGCGTTGAGCCCGGCTCGATTCGAGCCGGGCTCGGCCGAATCAGGCTCCGGGCCGGTTGAATTCGCCGTCCTTGGCGCCAGCGACGAAGGCCTCCCACTCGCCGGGAGTGAAGATCAGCACCGGGCCGTCCGGGGTACGGGAGTCCCGTAATCCGATGTTTCCACTGGCCAGAAAGGCGATCTCGACGCCGTCGGCGCTGTCGTCTCCGCGCCGCCACACCGCGTCGGCTTCGATCACGCGGTTCTTCGCTTCCACTGCCGCCTCCCCTGTGCGCAGACCAGCAGGACTGGTCGGTGATGTAGATCGCACTCATCATGCCAGTGTTTGTGAAGGGTTCGGATCGGATATTCCATCTTCTGTCAGCGGAAGGAGGTATGTGGTGCGCACGCCATGGTCCCCGCAACGCGCCGCCCCGGTCTCCGACAGTTGTGCGGTGGTTCCCGAGCGGTTCACGGTGGAATTGGCCCACAGCATCCTGCGGATCCACCGAAGTTGCCCCACCGATCAATGCGCTCGCCGGAAGGCGGCCGTCTTCTACCTGTACGAGCAGCGCCTGACTGCCCTGCCGAGGCAGCGCCGCGCCCGTTGACCCCCACCGCGGGGGTTCCCCACTAAGTTGGTCCCATGGCTTTGGACAGTGGGAGCACGACGTCAGTCAGCGGCGCGGTGGTGGCGCCGATCGCCAAGCGGGTGCCGACGGAGCGCGTGCACCACGGGGACGTCGTCATCGAAGAGTACGAATGGCTGCGGGACAAGGAGAATCCCGAGGTCATCGCGTATCTGGAGGCGGAGAACGCCTACACCGAGGCGCAGACCGCGAAGCTGGGCCCGCTCCGGGAGCAGATCTTCGAGGAGATCAAGGGGCGGACCCAGGAGACCGACCTGTCGCTGCCCACCCGCATGGGCGACTACTGGTACTACTCGCGCACCTTCGAGGGCAAGCAGCACGGCGTGCACTGCCGCTGCCCGATCGCCGACCCGGACGACTGGACCCCGCCCAAGCTGGAGGCCGACGTCGAGATCCCGGGCGAGGAGATCGTGCTCGACTCCAATGAGCTGGCCGAGGGCCACGACTTCTTCGCGCTCGGCGCGTACTCGCTGAGCCACGCCGGCGACCTGCTCGCCTACTCGGCCGACACGCTCGGCAACGAGCGGTACACGCTGCGCATCAAGAACCTGCGCACCGGTGAACTGCTGGCCGACGAGATCCCGAACATCGCGCCGGGGGCGACCTGGTCGCTGGACGGGACCCACGTCTTCTATCAGACCCTCGACGACTCCTGGCGGCCCGACAGCGTGTGGCGGCACCGGCTGGGCACCGAGCAGTCCGCCGACGTCCGGGTCTTCCACGAGCCGGACGAGAGCTTCTGGGTCAGCATCGGCGCCACCCGCTCGGAGCGGTTCCTGGTCATCATGACCGGTTCCAAGATCACCACCGAGAACTGGATCCTGGAGGCGGACAACCCCGAGGGCGAGTTCCGGGTGCTCATCCCGCGCCGCGAGGGGGTGGAGTACTCGGCCGAGCACGCCGTCATCGGCGGGCAGGACAAGCTGCTCATCCTGCACAACGACGTGGTGGACGGCGTGAAGGCCGTCAACTTCGTGCTGGCCGAGGCCCCGCTGGCCGATCCGTCCGCCCTGAAGATCCTGATCCCGCACCGCGACGACGTGCGGCTCGAGGACATCGACGCGTTCGCCGACAAGCTGGTGCTGAGCTACCGCCGCGAGGCGCTGCCCCGGGTGGCGGTGTGGCCGCTGACCGCCGACGGCTACGGCGAGCTGAAGGACATCGACTTCGACCTGGCCCTGTTCTCGGCCGGGCTGAGCTCGAACCCGGAGTGGGAGCAGCCCATGCTGCGCATCGGGCTCACCTCGTTCATCACTCCGACCCAGGTGTTCGACTACGTGCCGGAGACCGGTGAGCTGCTGCTGCGCAAGGAGCAGGTGGTGCTCGGCGGCTACGACGCCGACGAGTATGTGCAGCAACGGGATTGGGCGGTCGCCGCGGACGGCACCCGGGTGCCGATCTCGCTGGTGATGCGGAAGGACGCGGTCGCCGAGCCGAAGCCGTTGCTGCTCTACGGTTACGGCTCCTACGAGGCCGCCATCGACCCGTACTTCTCGGTGGCGCGGCTGTCGCTGCTGGATCGCGGCATGGTGTTCGCGGTGGCGCACGTGCGCGGCGGCGGTGAGATGGGCCGGTTGTGGTACGAGCACGGCAAGACCCTCACCAAGAAGAACACCTTCACCGATTTCGTCTCCGTCGCACGGCATCTGGTGGATTCCGGGGTGACCGCGCCGGACCGCATGGTGGCCGACGGCGGCAGCGCGGGCGGCCTGCTCATGGGCGCGGTGGCCAATATCGCCCCCGAACTGTTCGCGGGCATCCTGTCCAACGTGCCGTTCGTGGACCCGCTGACCTCCATCCTGGACCCGTCCCTGCCGCTCACCGTCACCGAGTGGGACGAGTGGGGAAACCCGTTGGAGGACAAGGCGGTCTACGAGTACATGAAGTCCTACTCGCCGTACGAGAACGTCACGGCCCAGGACTACCCGGCGATTCTCGCCATCACCGGCCTCAACGACACCCGCGTGCTCTACGTCGAGCCCGCCAAGTGGGTGGCCAAGCTGCGCGCCACCAAGACCGGTGACTCGCAACTGCTGCTCAAGACCGAGATGAGCGCCGGCCACGGCGGTGTGAGCGGCCGCTACGAGAAGTGGAAGGAAGTCGCCTTCGAGTTCGCCTGGGTGCTCGACACCGCGGGGGCGGCGGACAACTAGTCACACTCGACGGCGGCCGAATCCTCGGCCGCCGTCACTTCTTTCGGGCCTTGGACTTGCTCGCCGCGGGCTTCTTCTTACCGGTGGCCGACTTGGCCTTACCCGCGGCGGGCTTGGCCTGCTTGGCGGTGGCCGGCCTGCCATCGGCCTTCGCGTGCCCCTCGAGCTCGGCCTTGATCGTCGCCTGGAGTTCGGCGGTCGGCACCGCCGCGTTGGCGTTGTGGGTGAAGCCGCCCGCGTCCTCGCGGGTGAGCGAGGTGGTCAGCGGGTGCTTGTCGAGCACCTTCATGCCGCGGGTCAGGTCGTCGAGCAGCAGATCGGCCATGTCGTGGGTGAATCCGTGCCGCAGCACGGCCCGCATGATGGTCTCGTCCCCGCGGTCGGCGGGCAGCGGGTAGGCCGCGATCAGCCAGCCGCGGGTGCGCAGCCGGTCGGACAGGTCGTAGAGGCTGAGCTTCGAGGTCGCGGACACCTTCCAGGAGACCGCGGTGATGCCGTGCCGGGGATCGGAGTCGTGGATGAGCTCGAACGGCCCGGCCGCGGTGAGCCCCTCGGCCAGATGCTGTCCGGCGCTGTAGATCGCGGTCTGCACATTGCGGTAGCCGGTGCGGCCCAGCCGGATGAAGTCGTAGTACTGGGTGACGGCCTGCCCGCCGGGCCGGGAGAAGTTCAGGTTGAAGGTGGGCATATCGCCGCCGAGATAGTCGACGTTGAAGATGAGTTCCTCGGGTAGATCCGCCTTGGTGCGCCAGATGGCCCAGCCCGCGCCCAGCGGGGCGAGGCCGGTCTTGTGGCCGGAGGCGTTGATGGACTTGACCCGGGGGAGCCGGAAGTCCCAGCGGATCTCGGGCGCGCAGAAGGGGGCGAGGAAGCCGCCGCTGGCCGCGTCGACGTGGATCGGGATGTCGAGTCCGGTCCGGTCCTGGAGTTCGTCGAGGGCCCGGCTGATGCCCTCGACGTCCTCGAACAGGCCGGTGAAGGTCTGGCCGAAGGTCGGCACCACCATGATGGTGTTCTCGTCGCAGTACGCGGCGATGTCGTCGGGGTGCATGGTGTAGCGGTCGCCGCGCAACGGAATCTGGCGGATCTCCACGTCGAAGTAGCGGGCGAACTTCTCCCAGCACACCTGCACCGGTCCGCACACGAAGTTGGGGATGCCGCGCCCGCCGCGCTTGCGCCAGCGGAACTTCGCGGCCAGCCCGCCCAGCATGGCGGCCTCGCTGGAGCCGGTGGTGGAGGTGCCGAGCGTGCCCAGGGCGTCGGGGGAGTTCCACAGGTCGGCGAGCATGTGCACGCAGCGCTGCTCGAGCTCGGCGGTCTGCGGGTACTCGTCCTTGTCGACGATGTTCTTGTCGAGGCACTCGTTCATCAGCCGCCGCGCCTCGTCGTCGACCCAGGTGGTGCAGAAGGTGGCCAGATTCATCCGGGAGACGCCGTCGAGCAGCAGTTCGTCGTGCACGATCTGGTAGGCGACCTGCGGGAAGATCTCGTGTTCGGGAAAGCCGCCGTGCGGTGCGGCGCGCTTGAAACCGGGCATCGCGAAGACGTCGTCGGGTTCCAGAATGCCGGTCATGAGGCTCCGATCTCGCGCGCGCCACGGTTTGCCACATCGATGGTAGCCAGATCGTCTCATCGAAACTGGTTCTGCAAGCTACCGTTTCGTAATCGAGAGATAGTTGCTGAACGGTTACTATTCAGCCTTGTGACGGGGAACGGGTTCGGTGTTCTGCCTGGAAAGGACCAGCGATGACCGGCACGGTGACCAAGGCGGCTACGGCCACCAAGTACATGTCGTGGGTGACCTTGGCGCTCATGACGACCAGTTCGGTGGCCAGTCTCCGCGCCGCGCCCACCATGGCGGTCTACGGTTTGGCCTGCGTGTTCCTCTATCTGTTGCCCGCGCTGCTGTTCCTGCTGCCGACCGCGTTCGTGGCCGCCGAGCTGGCGTCCGGATGGACCGGCGGCGTGTACAAGTGGGTGGGGGAGGGGCTCTCGCAACCGCTGGGGTTCCTGGCGGTGTGGTGTCAGTTCGCCATGACGATCTTCTACTATCCGAGCCTACTGGCTTATGTGGCAAGCACTTTCGCGTACATCATCGATCCGTCGCTGGCCTCCAACGGGTTGTATGTGGCCATCGTCATCGTCACCATCTACTGGGTGGCGGTGTTCGTGTCCTCGCAGGGCACCAAAACCGTTGCGGGACTGTCGAGTATGGGGCTGATCATCGGCACCCTGATCCCGGGCGCGCTGCTGGTGGTGCTCGGGTTCGTGTTCCTCGGACAGGGCAATCCGTCCGCCGCCCCGATGGACGCCCACCATCTTTTCCCGGCCTGGACCGGCCTGGCCAGCCTGGTGCTCATCGTCAACAACTTCCTGTCCTACGCGGGCATGGAGATGAACGCCGTGCACGTGTCCTCGCTGAAGGATCCGGGCAAGGAATACCCGAAGGCGATGGCGCTGGCGGTCGGCCTGGTGCTGACCATCTTCATCGTGCCCGCCGTGGTGATCAGCTGGGTGGTGCCGTCGAAGAACCTGAGCCTCACCGCCGGTGTCATGCAGGCCTTCGACGGGTTCTTCAACCACTTCGACATCGGCTTCCTGACCCCGATCCTGGGCATCATGCTGGTGGCGGCGGCGTTGGGCGGCATGCTCACCTGGCTGGCCGGGCCGTCCAAGGGGCTGCTGCTGATCGGGCGCAAGGAAGGCTATCTGCCGCCCGTCCTGACCCGGGTGAACAAACACGGCGTGCAACAGAACATGCTGGTCGCCCAGGGCATCGTGACCACCCTGCTGGCGCTGCTGTACGCGTTCATCCCCGATGTCTCGAGCGCCTACTGGATCCTGTCGGTGATCACCACGCAGGTGTACCTGATCATGTACGTGCTCATGTTCGTGGCCGCGATCCGCCTGCGCCGCAACCAGCCCGACCATCCGCGCGGCTACCGGGCCCCCGCCCTGATCGCCCTGTGCGGCCTGGGCACCGCGGCCTCCATCGCCGCCTTCCTGATCGGATTCGTGCCGCCCTCGCAGTACGGCAGCGGCAACGCCCTGAGCTACGTGCTGCTCATCGGCGGCGGTATGGGTGTGGTCGGACTGCTCATCCCGTACCTGTTCCTTCGATTCCGCAAGCCCGGCTGGAAGACCGAGGTTCCGCAGGAGGCGCTGGCATGACCGAAGAACTGGGCGGCTTCGAGGGCGCGCCGGAGCGGACGCGCCGATTGGTGTACATCGCGGTCGCGGCGGTGCTGGTGGCCGTCGCGGTCGCCGGGGTCATCATGTTCCAGCAGACCCGGACCCGCGACGACGACGCCATGTCCAAGGCCCGCGAACTGAGTTCGCGGCTGGAGGCGGCCGGGCTGGCCGCCCCGGACCCGACGACCATCGCCGATTCGCTCGGCAAGGACGGCGGCCTGGTGTGCCAGGACCCGTCGTCCCCGTTGATCAAGGCCCGCTATCGGGCGTCCATCAGCAATGGCGCGGCCGGACCGGGAAGCCGTCCGGTCATCGCCGACGACGAGGTGCTGAAGGCGACCGCGCTGGCCATCACCACCTATTGCCCCGATCGGCTCGCCGCCTACCTGAAGAGCGTCGGCGACCTGAAGACTGGTGACACGGTCGATTCCGACGACCACCACTGACCACGGGAGGATGCCAATGACCAGTACCGTTGCAACCGAGGACGATTCGACCACGGCGGCCCTGCGCGCGGCCGTCAAGGAACTCATGCCGCGGGCGAAAGACGACCTCGCCCAGCTCGTCTCGTTCACATCGGTGTACGACGCCCGGCAGTTCCCGATCGAGGAATGCGAGAAGACCGCCCGATGGGTGGCCGACGCCTTCAAGACCGAGGGCCTCACCGAGGTGGGGCTGCACCAGACCCCCGACGGCAGCCACGCGGTGGTGGCCCGCAGCCAGGCCCCGGCGGGCGCGCCGACCATCATGCTGTACTGCCACTACGACGTGCAGCCGCCGCTCGACGACGCCGCCTGGAACACCCCCGTCTGGCAGCTCACCGAGAAGGACGGCCGCTGGTACGGGCGCGGCGCGGCCGACTGCAAGGGCAATATCGTCATGCACCTGACCGCGCTGCGGGCGCTGCGCAAGGTGTACGGCGACGACTTCCCGGTCGGGCTGGTACTGGTCTCGGAGGGCTCCGAGGAACAGGGCACCGGCGGCCTGGAGGAGTTCGTGCCCGGCAATGCCGACCTGTTGCGCGCCGACACCCTGCTGATCTGCGACTGCGGCAATTTCGCGGTCGGCGTCCCCACCTTCACCCAGACCCTGCGCGGCAATGTCAATGTGGTCGTCACTGTCGAAACCCTCTCCGGCCCCATGCATTCCGGCATGTTCGGCGGTCCCGCCCCCGACGCGCTCGCGGCCATGATCCACCTGCTGGGCACGCTGCGCGACGCGGAGGGCAACACCACCGTGGACGGCCTGCGCAACGACCAGGTGTGGGAGGGTCACGACTACCCGGAGGCCCAATTCCGGTCCGACGCCGGCGTTCTCGACGGCGTCGACCTGGTGGGCGATGGCACGGTGGCCGACATGCTGTGGGCGCGACCGGCGCTGACCGTGCTCGGCATGGACGTCCCGGCCGTGGTCGGTTCCTCGGCCGCCATCCAGCCCAGGACCCGGGCCCGGCTGAACCTGCGCATCCCGCCGGGCACCAAGCCGGACGAGGCGCTGAAGGCGCTGACCGCGCACCTGAAGTCGCACGCGCCCTGGCACGCCACGGTGACCGTCGAGACCGAGGCCACCGGCTCGCCGTTCGTCGGCAGCACCGACGGCCCGGCGCGCCAGGCCATGGCCTCGGCCCTGGAGGCCGCCTACGGCCGGCCCGCGACCACCGAGGGGCAGGGCGGCTCGATCCCGCTGTGCAATGTCTTCGCCGACACCTATCCGCAGGCCGAGATCATGCTCATGGGCGTCGAGGAACCCAAGTGCCTGATCCACGCGCCCAACGAGAGCGTCGATCCGACGGAGATCGAGAACATGGCCCTCGCCGAGGCGCTCTTCCTGGCGTCCTATCGTTAGCGCGGGTTGAATCCGCCTCCGCCACAGTGGTTTCCATGAACTCGCGCCGCCGGGCGGTGGCCGCTCCCGCCCGGCGGTGCGGAATCAGAATTCGGCGTTGTCCTCGGGTTCCACGACCCGGAATTCGGTATTGGCCGGACCCATTTCGGCCAGCCGACCGAAATAGATGCCCTGCGCCGCGGGCTCGATGATCCCGTAGTGGATGGGGAAGGCGATGCGGGGATTTACCGCCCGCAGGTAATCCACGGCCTCGCTGATACGCATCCACGGCGCGACGGCGGGAATGGCGAGAACGCCGACCGGTGTCGGCGGAACCCACAGGGAATCACCCGGGTGGACGAGTTGGGACGGATCTTCCGCGGTCCCGAGTTGGAAGACAGTGTTGTCTATTACCGGGATCTCGGGATGGATGACCGCGTGCCGGCCACCGCCGCCGGTAATTTGGACGTCACCGACTTTCAGTACATTTCCGGCATGGACCGCCTCCCAGGGCTCACCCCGCTGCAGCGCGGTCTGCGGGTCCGACAGCAGCCGGGCCTGCGGATTCGCCTCGATCAGGGCCCCGATCCGGTTCGGGTCGATGTGATCGGGGTGCTGATGGGTGACCGCGATCGCGTCCAATCCGGTGATGCCCTCGAATCCGTGCGAGAAATTGCCCGGATCGAATAGGATCTTCGCGCCGTTCAGTTCCACCAGAATGCAGGAATGTCCGAAATGGGCTATGCGCATGAGACAACGGTAGCCCCGCCCCGGGCCGGCACGCGTTGTCAGTGGCCCCGGGCCACGGCGGGCCCCGCTGTGGCCCAGGCCACGGACGGTCGGCCCCGGCGCGGCCCGCGTCGTCCCCGCCAACTACGCTGATCAGCGATACCCCCCGCTCGGCCTGGCATGAATGGACCGAGCCCGCCCCACCAGCTGAGGAGCAACGCGTGGCACGTGTCGTGGTCGAGGTGATGCCGAAGGCCGAGATCCTGGATCCGCAGGGACAGGCCATTGTCGGAGCGCTGGGGCGTCTCGGGCACCCCGGGATCTCGGATGTGCGGCAGGGCAAGCGATTCGAGCTGGATGTCGCCGACGATGTCAGCGACGCCGACCTCGAGCAGATCGCCGAAACGCTGCTGGCCAACGTCGTGATCGAGGACTGGAAGGTCGTCCGGCTGTGAGCGCCCGCATCGGTGTCATCACCTTCCCGGGCACGCTCGACGACGTCGACGCCGCCCGGGCGGTGAAACTGGCCGGTTCCGAGCCCGTTTCGCTGTGGCACGCCGATGCCGACCTCAAGCAGGTCGACGCGGTGGTGGTCCCCGGCGGCTTCTCCTACGGCGACTACCTGCGCGCCGGCGCCATCGCCTCCATGGCCCCGGTCATGGGCGAGGTCATCAAGGCCGCCGAGCAGGGCATGCCGATCCTGGGCATCTGCAACGGCTTCCAGATCCTATGCGAGGCGGGCCTGCTGCCGGGCGCGCTGACCCGCAACGAGGGCCTGCACTTCGTCTGCCGCGACCAGTGGCTTACCGTCGAGCAGACCGACACCGCCTGGACCACCCGCTATGAGCCGGGCGCCCAGATCCTCATCCCCGTCAAGAACGCCGAGGGCCGCTACCAGGCCTCCGCCGAGGTGCTCGACGAGCTCGAGGGCGAGGGCCGCGTGGTCTTCCGCTACGCGGGCGGCAACCCCAACGGGTCGCAGCGCGACATCGCGGGCATCACCTCCGCGAGCCGCCGCATCGTCGGCCTGATGCCGCATCCGGAGCACGCCACCGAGCCGCTCACCGGCCCCAGCGACGACGGCCTGGGCCTGTTCCTGTCGGTGCTGGACAGCCTGGTCTCCGCGTAAGCACGCGAGAACGAACGAATAATCAGATTCCGTCGAGGATCTCGAAGTCGATGCCGCCCGCCCTGGCCAGCCAGGTCGGGCGGATCGCTTGCCGGCCCTCGAATCCGAGCTCGCCCCACGGGGTTTCGATGATCGGACGGTCCGCGATCGCGGCCTGGATCCGCCGCACATCCACGGATCCGGCCAGTTCCGCCATGCCGTGCAAGGTGTGGATGGCCTCGTAGCTGGTATTGCTGAAGTTCGTCAGGGAGGGCGCGAAGCCCCCGTGTAGTCGGTGATACCGGTCCTGACGCTCCCGGTCGTGTGGCCCGTTCACGAAGAAGCCCGACGGTACGAACAGATTGTGGTTCGCGCCGCCGCCCGCGGCCAGCAGCACGTTCTCGTCCACCGCCGGGCTCACCCGGACCTGCTGCGCCGAACGCCCGGTCCGGGTGAACTGCACATTGAAGCGGGCCACATCCGCGCCCACCAGCAGCACGATGACACCGTCGGCCAGATCCAGCCGCGGATCCTCGAGGAAGCCGCGGAAGTCATGGGTGTTCATGGGCACGAACACCTCCAGCGGGATTCGCTCCGGATCGCGCAGCGTGGCCCGCACCGCCTGCGCGGTGCGCCGCGGCCACACGTAGTCGTTGCCGATGATCGCCCAGCGCCGGGCATCGAATCCGCGGTGCAGCCAGTCCAGGGCGGGCAGGATCTGATGCTGGGGATCCGCGCCGATCAGGAACAGCCCGTCCGGGGCCGACGCCGAGTCCAGGCCCTCGTGATCGGTGGCGAACAGATACGGCACCCGCCCGGCGGTCACCCGCTCCACCGCGCGGCGCACCGCCGAGGTGTGCCATCCCGTGACAGCGTGCACCATGCCGGTGGCCAGCAGCGCCGACACCTCGGCGGCGATCACGCGCGGGTCCCGGCCACCGTCTATGTGGGTGACCCGCAATTCTCTTCCCAGAATTCCGGTACCGGAGTTGATTTCTTCCAACGCCAGAGAAATGGCCGCCTCACAGGACGGTCCGAAGATACCGCCGGGACCCTGCTGCGGAACTATGTTGATGATCTCGAAGGTGTTCTCAGGATTCCCGCGGAACGGGGACATCGGTTACCCTTCCCACGTTCAAGCGGTTTTTCTGACGGGCGGGAAATATGGCGACAATTCTAGGTGGATTTTCCACCTTGCATGGAGCCCTCCGAGCGGCCGAGCGGAGTTGGCTTCGTCAGCTGGACGCCGCGCTGTGCGCGCGGCGGCTCACCGCCGACCAGTGGTGCATGCTCACCAACCTCTCCGCCGACATCGGCATCACCATGAGTGAACTGGCGTCACGGGCCCAGCTGGCCCCGTCCTCGGCCACCCGGCACGCCGACCACCTCGCCGAGCGCGGACTCATCTTCCGGGTCGCCGCGGCCGACGACCGCCGCCGCATCCTCATCGGATTGAGCCGCCGCGGCGAGGAACTCGTCGCCGAGGTGCGCGCCGAGGAAGCCCGCGCCGAAGCCGAGATGCGCCGCGGCCTCGGCAGCGACGACTACCTCGAACTGGTCCGCCTGCTCGGCCGCGTCGCCGAGGCCCCGCTGCCGGACTAGGCACACGACCAGGGGTTTCAGGGGACGCCCCGGCAGTCCGGGAGCTGGTTCGAGTGGGGCATGCCTAGGATCTGGGCATGCCTGTTGCCGAGACCACCGCGACCGCCGCCGGCCTGTGTGAATTCATCGATGCCTCTCCGTCGCCGTTCCACGTCTGCCGCACTGTCGCAGCCGAACTCGACGACCTCGGCTTCACCCGGCTCTCCGAATCGGAGCCCTGGCCCTCCAGCAGCGCGGGCCGCTACTACGTGGTGCGCGGCGGCTCCCTGGTCGCCTGGGCCGACGGCGGACCCGGCACGCCCACCGGCTTCCGGGCCGGGCAGGCCACCCCCTTCCGCGTGGTCGGCGCGCACACCGACAGTCCCAACCTCCGTGTCAAACAGCATCCGGACCTGGCCGTCGCGGGCTGGCAGCTGGTCGGGCTGGAACCCTACGGCGGGGCCTGGCTCAACTCCTGGCTCGACCGCGACCTCGGCGTCTCCGGACGGCTCTCGGTGCGCGATGGAAATCTGGTGCGGGAGCGGCTGATTCGCATCGACGAACCGCTGCTGCGGGTGCCGCAACTGGCCATCCACCTCTCCGACGACCGGCGCGGGGTCCAGCTGGACCCGCAGCGGCACGTGAACGCGGTGTGGGGGATCGGCGGGGAACCGCGATCGTTCCTGGCGTTCATCGCCGAGCGGGCCGGCGTCGAGGCGGACGCGGTACTCGGCTGGGAATTGATGACCCATGATCTGGTGCCGTCCAAGCTGATCGGCCGCGACCTGGACCTGGTGAGCGCGCCCCGGCTCGACAACCAGGGCACCTGCTACGCCGGCCTGCGCGCCTTCCTGGCCGCGATCGCCGAACCCGGCGCGGCCGTGCCGGTGCTGGCCATGTTCGACCACGAGGAGGTCGGCAGCCAATCCGACCGCGGCGCGCAATCCGAGCTGCTGCCCACGGTGCTCGAACGCATCGTGCTCACCCGTGGCGGCGGCCGCGCCGAATACCTGGCGGCGCTGGCCGGTTCGATCTGCGCGTCCGGCGACATGGCGCACGCGACCCACCCCAACTACCCGGACCGGCACGAGCCCATGCATCGCATCGAGGTGAACGGCGGACCGGTGCTCAAGGTCAACCAGAACCTGCGCTACGCCACCGACGCCACCGGCGCGGGCGCCTTCGCCCTCGCCTGCGCGCAGGCGGATGTGCCGTTGCAGCGCTACGTGCACCGGGCCGACCTGCCGTGCGGCTCCACCATCGGGCCGATGACCGCGGCCCGCACCGGCATGCCCACCGTGGACGTCGGCGCGGCCCAGCTGGCCATGCACTCGGCGCGGGAAATGATGGGCGCGGCCGACGTCGCGGCCTACGCGGCGGCGCTCGCGGCGTTCCTGACGCCGGAAGCCGTGCGCTGAGCCGCGTTCGGAACGACGAAGGGCCGCCCGCACGGATCGTGCGGGCGGCCCTTCGCTTCGGGGTCTAGGCGTTCGACAGTTCGGCCTCGGCCGCCGCGGTCTTCGGGTGATACGTCAGTGCGGCCACCACGAACACGACGAGGGTGAACAGCACATAGCTGTTGCCCACGATCTGCTGCCACCAGTTCCAGGTGAGCTCGCGGTCATGATCGTGCGGGAGCAGCCACATCGGGCCGATCGCGAACATCACCACGGCCGCGCCCACCGCGCCCAGGAACCACGGATTGCGGCGGCCGCGGGCGATCGCGTCGGCGGCCACGATCAGGGCGGGCGCGATCCACACCCAGTGATGCGACCAGGAGACCGGCGACACCAGCAGTACAGCCGCGGCGTTCACCATCAGCGCGGCCACATTCGAGCCCGCGTCCAGCAGCCGCTTCATCCACAGCGCGGCCAGGGCCACCGCGGCCACCGACAGCACCAGCCAGATCAGCGTGGACATCGAGGTCGAATAGCCGAGCCGGAACACGAAACCCTTGATCGACTGATTGCCCGCGTACCAGGGCGGGCCGATGCGGCCGGTATCGGCCAGCGTGTGGAACCAGTACTCCGGCGAATCGTGCGGGAACAGCACGAAACCGACCGCGACCGCGCCGATGGCGGACACGATGAGCGTGATCGCGCCCTTCCAGTCCTTGCGCAGCAGGAAGTAGAGGAGATAGCCGCCGGGGGTCAGCTTCACCGACACCGCGATGCCGATCAGCATGCCGCGCGGCCAGAAGGTCTTGCGCGCCAGGCAGTCCAGCGCCACCGCGGCCATCAACACCAGGTTGATCTGGCCGAACCCGTAGGTCTGGCGAATCGGTTCCAGCAGCTGCAGCAGCGCGACCGCGCCGATCACGATGGCCAGGCGGGTCTGCCAGGCCAGGGTCGGCCGGATCCGGTCCAGCACCACCCACAGCGTCACACCCAGCGAGGCGATCGACACCGCGAGCACCGCCCACTCCGCGATCGCCAGCGGCATCAGGGCCAGCGGCGCGAAGAACAGCGCGGCCAGCGGGGGATAGGTGAACGGCAGACCGAGTCCGAACACCGGCGGCATCGGCCCGTACAGGTCCTTGCCGTCCAGCCAGGCCCGGGCCCCATTGCGGTAGACCTGCAGGTCGATGTATCCGTGCCAGAGCTTGGCCTGATAGCTGATGAAAGCGGACACCGCGAACAGTGCGACCGCGACCAGGAGCAGCTCTCCCTGCCGTCGAGTCAGCCCCGCAGGCGTGGTCACGGGTTGTTCGGTCGGATCCGCGACCCCGGATCGATCGTTCACCGCCACAGAGTAGCGGGTCCGGCTTCCCGCCTCGGGCATTGGTCCAGGGCCGGTAGTGGCCTCCGACACAGCGATGGGCGGCGTAAAGCGCGGGAAACGCAGGCAATAGACTCGGTGCGTATCTCGCCGACATCCAGCAACGCGGGCATTCGCTTCCGACCTGCCCGGCCGAAAGGACTCTGGTATTCCCGTGACCAGCCACGTCGATACCGTCAGCAACGCCGCGGCCACCTCGGACCACCCGCAGCCCTACAAGGAACTCGGCCTCAAGGACGACGAGTACGCCCGGATCAAGGAGATCCTCGGGCGCCGTCCCACCGACGCCGAGCTCGCCATGTACTCGGTGATGTGGTCGGAGCACTGCTCCTACAAGTCCTCCAAGGTGCACCTGCGCTACTTCGGTGAGACCACCACCGAGGAGATGAAGAAGTCGATGCTCGCGGGCATCGGCGAGAACGCCGGCGTGGTCGACATCGGCGACGGCTGGGCGGTCACCTTCAAGGTCGAATCGCACAACCACCCCTCGTACGTGGAGCCCTACCAGGGCGCGGCCACCGGCGTCGGCGGCATCGTGCGCGACATCATGGCCATGGGCGCGCGCCCGATCGCGGTGATGGACCAGCTGCGCTTCGGCGCGGCCGACCACCCCGACACCCGGCGCGTGGTCGACGGCGTCGTCCGGGGCGTCGGTGGCTACGGCAACTCGCTGGGCCTGCCGAACGTGGGCGGCGAGACCGTGTTCGACCCGTCCTACCAGGGCAACCCGCTCGTCAACGCGCTGTGCGCGGGCGTCATGCGGGTCGAGGACCTGCACCTGGCCTTCGCCTCCGGCACCGGCAACAAGATCATCCTGTTCGGCGCGCGCACCGGCCTCGACGGCATCGGCGGCGTGTCGGTGCTGGCCTCGGACACCTTCTCCGGCGACGAATCCGGTTCCGGCCGGAAGAAGCTGCCCAGCGTCCAGGTCGGCGACCCGTTCGCCGAGAAGGTGCTCATCGAGTGCTGTCTCGAGCTGTACCACGCCGGCCTCGTGGTCGGCATCCAGGACCTGGGCGGCGCGGGCCTGTCCTGCGCCACCTCCGAACTGGCCGCGGCCGGTGACGGCGGCATGCTGGTCGACCTGGACCAGGTCCCGCTGCGCGCCGCCGGCATGACCGCCGCCGAGATCCTGTCGAGCGAATCGCAGGAGCGCATGTGCGCGGTCGTCACCCCCGAGAACGTGGACGCCTTCATGGCGGTCTGCAAGAAGTGGGACGTCAACGCCAACGTCATCGGTGAGGTCACCGACGGCGACCGCCTGGTCATCACCTGGCACGGCGAGACCGTCGTCGACGTGCCGCCGCGCACCGTCGCCCACCAGGGCCCGGTCTACGAGCGCCCGGTCGCCCGGCCCGCGGATCAGGATGCGCTGAACGCGGATTCGGCCGCCCGCCTGAACCGCCCGCGGACCGGCGACGAACTGCGCGCCACCCTGATGAAGATGCTGGCCAGCCCGCAGCTGTGCTCGCGCAAGTGGATCACCGAGCAGTACGACCGCTACGTGCGCGGCAACACCGTGCTCGCCGAGCACGCCGACGCCGGCGTGGTCCGCATCGACGAGGAGTCCGGCCGCGGTATCGCCCTGGCCACCGACGCGTCGGGCCGCTACACCAAGCTGGACCCGTACACCGGCGCGCAGCTGGCGCTGGCCGAGGCCTTCCGCAATGTCGCCGTCACCGGCGCCACCCCGAAGGCCGTCACCAACTGCCTCAACTTCGGTTCGCCGGAGGACCCGGGCGTCATGTGGCAGTTCCAGCAGGCCGTGCGCGGTCTCGCGGACGGCTGTGCGGCGCTGGGCATTCCGGTCACCGGCGGCAATGTGTCCTTCTACAACCAGACCGGCCAGACCGCCATCCTGCCGACCCCCGTGGTCGGCGTGCTCGGCGTCATCGACGATGTGCACCGCCGCATCCCGACCGGCCTGGGCACCGAGCCCGGCGAGACCCTGATCCTGCTCGGCGAGACCCGCGACGAGCTCGACGGCTCCATCTGGGCGCAGGTCGAGCACGACCACCTCGGCGGCCTGCCCCCGAAGGTGGATTTCGCTCGCGAGCAGCTGATCTCGGAGATCCTGGTCTCCGGTTCCCGCGACGGCATGGTCTCCGCGGCGCACGACATCTCCGAGGGCGGCCTGATCCAGACCGTCGTCGAGGCCGCGCTGGCCGGCGAAACCGCCTGCCGCATCATCCTTCCCGAGGGCGCCGACCCGTTCGTCACCCTCTTCTCCGAGTCCGCGGGCCGCGTCCTGGTGGCCGTCCCCCGCTCGGAGGAGACCCGCTTCACCAAGATGTGCGATGCCCGCGGCCTCCCGTGGGCCCGCATCGGCGTGGTCGACGACGGCTCCGACTCCGTCGAGGTCCAGGGTCTGTTCAAGGCCACCCTCGACGAGCTCCGTGCCGCCCACGAGGGCACCCTGCCCGCGCTGTTCGGCAACGCCGACCACTGAGCGGTCGCCCGCGGCGCCGAACCGAAACGGCCGCACAGCCGTAGGAATGATCGAGAGCCCGCCCGGTTCGTCCGGGCGGGCTCTCGCCATCCGGTACCCCTGTTGCGCTTTGCGATCTTTCGCCGATATCAGACCTGTTGGTGCGCGGGGGTTCCCGCGCGCCCTCGACGCATGTACATCGGCTGCAAAGGAATCGAACACATCATGGCCGCGCCGGTCGTCTTCACCAGCAACTATTCCGACATGTCGAACGACGATGGCTTCCAGTGGGACTTCCACTGCGATCGATGCAGAACCGTCTACCAGTCCGCGTTCCAGCAGAACTACCTCTCGCGCGGCCGGGGTCTGCTGCGCGTGCTTCGGGACCTGTTCGGTGACCGTTTCAGCATGCTGAACAAGGCGTCCTCGGCCGCCGACAGCTACTCCAACAGCTGGGGGAGCTCGTCCTCCAGCACCAAGGACAAGGCCTTCGCCGCCGCCCTCGAGGAAGTGCGGCCCAACTTCCGGCTGTGCGGCGGCTGCGGTTCCTGGATGTGCGCGCGCAACTGCTGGAACGAGCAGGTGGGGCAGTGCACGAGCTGCTCACCCCTGGTCCAGCACGAGATCGCGCGGGCACAGGCCGCCGCCCGCGGCGAACAGATCCAGGAAGCGGCGCGGCGTCAGGATTGGGCGCGGCAGCACGACATCTCGACCCCCGCCCGCGTCCTGTGCCCGACCTGCGGTTCCAACACCACCGGCGGCCGGTTCTGCGGCGCCTGCGGCACCGCTCTGGACCTGCGTACGGGCTGTCGCGGCTGTGGGCATCAGATCCCGATGGGATCGGCCTTCTGCTCGAATTGCGGGCAAGGTCAATAACGTTCGCGGGCAAGGTCAAGAGCGTTCGCCGGTTCCGGGTCAATTGATCTTGAACGGATCGTGTTCGGCGATCAGCTTCTCCATGCGGGCCTCGTCGATGCGGTGGTGGACCTTGGTGGACTCGTGTTGATCGCGAATCACTTTCGCGAGGGTGAAGCTGCTGCTGACCAGGAACAGCATGGCCATCAGGAGGAAGCCGCGCTGCCAGATGTCGAGGGGCAGGTAGGCGATGCCGATGATCAAGGCGCAGAAGCTGATTCCGAAGGCGATCGCGGCCTGCGCCAGAAACGCCGTGGTGGACTTGGTCTGTGCGCTCGGAGTGCTCATGGCTCCGAGTGTGACTGTCGCAGGGGCGAATCGACCGAGTACATCTACTCGAGTCCACCCCGGTAGATGCCGTATCCGACACGCCCGGTTGATGGCCCCTCTCACACGTGGGGCTCCCCGGATTCGGGCCGGTTGCGTCCATACTTGACGGGTGCTGGACTCCGCCCACGCTCTGACCCGGCTGCGCACGCGCGCGGCCGTGGTCGCGCGGCGGGCGGAGGACGTCATCGACCTCAATCACACCGGGTTGGTGGTGGCGACCATCTTCTTCGCCTGGTCGGTGACACCCTCGCTGGTGCCGCGGGATTGGTTGTTCCAAGGCCTGATCTCCGGGCTCAACGCCGCCATCGGCTACGGCGTCGGGTGTGTCCTGCAATGGGCGTTCCTGCGGTGGGTCCGGCCGCGCATCCCGCTCGAGACCCCGCCCGAATGGGTGCGCTACCTGGTGAAGGTCGGCGTGGTGGTGGCGTGCGCGCTGGTCGCGGCCTACATGCTGGTGCTGTCCGCGGACTGGCAGCGCGAGATCACCACCCTCATGAACATGGAGGGCACCACCCGAGCCGCGTATCTGCGCACGGGTGGGCTGAGCGTGGCGGTCGGCGCGCTCGTCGTCGCCGTCTATCGCACCTTGCGGGAGGCCGTGCGGTTCCTGGCCCGGCTGCTCAGCCGGTGGGTGAAGGTGCCGCCCGCGCTCGCGCCCGCCATCGGGGCGTTGCTGCTGACCGTGCTGATCGTGACATTGTTCAACGGTGTCGCCACCCGCGCCTTCTTCGCGGTCGCCAACTCGGCGTTCAGTGTGCGCAACGACAAGATGAGCGACTTCGCGGTGCAGCCGCTGCGGCCCGAGCGCTCCGGGAGCCCGGCCTCGCTGGCCACCTGGGAAACGCTGGGGTCGGAAGGGCGCTGGTTCGTCTCACACGGTCCCGATCCGCTGTTGATCAGCGCCGTCACCGGAAAGCCCGCGCGCGAACCGATTCGGGTCTACGTCGGGCTGAAATCGGCGACCCAGGACCTGCCCGAGGAGGACATGGCCGTCGCCGAACTCGAGCGCACCGGAGCCTTCGATCGCCAGGTGCTGGTGCTGGCCACCACCACCGGCACCGGGTGGGTGAACGGGGAGGCCGCGGCCGCCCTCGAGTACATGTACGGCGGCGACACCGCCATCGTGGCCTCGCAGTACTCGTATCTGCCCAGCGTGCTGTCGTTCCTGGCGGACCGCGAGAAGGTCGCGACCAACGGCCGCAAGATGTTCGACGCGGTCTACCGGGCCTGGTCGCAGCGGCCGCCCGAGCACCGGCCCAAACTGCTGGTGTACGGCGAGAGCCTGGGCTCGCAGGGCTCCGAGTCCGCCTTCGACGGCCTGGCCGATCTGCGCTCCAAGGTCGACGGCGCGCTGTGGGTGGGGCCGCCGAATTCGAATCGCCTGTGGCGGCAGTTCGTTCAACGCCGCGACCTCGGCACCCGCGAGGTGGATCCCATCTACGCCGACGGCCTGGTGGTCCGATTCGCCGCCGACGCCGCCGATCTCGGCAAGCCCTCGCCCGAGTGGCGCAAGCCGCGCATCGCCTACCTGCAGCATCCGTCCGACCCGATCGTCTGGTGGTCCTCGGATCTCATCTTCTCCCAACCGGACTGGCTGTCCGAGCCGCGCGGCGCGGACGTGTCCTCGCAGATGCGCTGGTGGCCGTTCGTCACCTTCTGGCAGGTGGTCGCCGACCTCACCAACGCCCAGGGCGTCAGCGACGGCCACGGCCACCGCTACGGCTCCCTGGTCCTCGACGGCTGGGCCGCCGTCGCCGCCCCGGCGGACTGGAATCCCGAACTCGCCGAACGCATCCGCACCCAGATCGAATTGGCGGAGGCCTACGAACGCGCGGTGAAATAGCGTGCCCGCCGGGCTGCTCCGCCCGAAACCCCTGGCCGCGATCGCGCTGCCGCTGCTGTGGAGCAACCGCGCGCTCCCGGCGCTGAACCTGGACATCCGCGGCCGCACCGCCGCCAACACGGCCTTCGCCGCCGCGTACACCCTTGTCTTCCACGGCCGCCCGAACTGGGCGTCCCGGCGGGGCCTGCGTGCGGGCGCGCTCGCGGGCGGACTGGTGCTCGCCGGCTACGCGGCGGCCCTGGCCTTTCCGTCCACCCGCCGCCATCTCGCCGGACTCGCCGACCGCGGCCCCGGCGTCTCGACCGCCGAATGGACCGCCCTGCACATCCCCGGCGGCACCGTCCTCACCGAGGAACTCGTCTACCGTTCCACACTGACCCCGCTGCTGGAACAGGCCGCCGGTCCCGTGGGAACCGGGCTCGGCGCGTTGACCTTCGGCCTCTCACACATCCAACCCGCCTGTGCCGCAGCCGATCCCGTCCCCGCCACCGTGGCCGTCACCACCGCCGCCGGTCTGGTCTTCGACCGGCTCCGGGGCGCCGCCGGGAGTTCCACCGCCCCGGCCCTGCTGCACCTGGCCCTCAACGCCGGCGGTGCGCTCGCCCCGGTCCTCGCCCGCGCCCTGCTCCGCGACCGGCCCTGATCCCGCCGGGACCCACACCCGCGGGCTCCGGGCGGTGGACGCCGACCAGGGTGTCGGGTGGCGGCGGTAGCCTCGCGGCATGGCGCGACGAGGTGCGGTGGATCCGGCGGCGGTGCGGGCGGCGGTGGCCGCGGTGGGGGAGTGGCTGCGCGACGAGAACACGCCCGCGCCCGCGCGGACCGAGCTGGCGGCGGCGGTGCGCGGGACCGCCCGGGCGCTGGCCGCGGACGCGCCGGGGCATTCGGTGGAGGTGCGGGTGCCCCCGTTCGTGGCGGTGCAATGCATCGAAGGACCGCGGCACACGCGCGGCAATCCGCCCAATGTTGTCGAAACGGATGCTCGGACATGGCTGTTGCTGGCCACCGGGCTGCTGAGCTTCGAGGACGCGGTGGATTCCGCGGCGCTCACCGCGTCGGGCAGCCGGGCCGGCGAGGTCGCGCGGTGGCTGCCGGTCGTGCCGTTGTGAGCCGCCCGGCTCAGTCCGCCGTGGCGGCCGGAGTCGTGCCGGCGGGCTTGCGCTCCAAGCCCTTGTGGTCGTAGTAGCGGGTGATGAACAGACCGAACACGACACCGAGGGTCAGGCCCAGGATCGCCATCCAGACACCGCGGGTCAGGCCCGCCTGGCCGTCGCCGAAGAAGTAGAGGATCGAGCGGGTGCCGAGGAAGACCTGGTGCATGGGCTCGAACTTCGCCAGCCAGCCGAAGTACTTGGGGGTGGCCTCGATCGGGATGGTGCCGCCCGAGGACGGCAGGCCCAGGATGATGAAGACGATCAGGTTGATGATCAGGCCCGCGGTGCCGACCGCGGCCAGCGTCGAGGCGCAGGTGAACCCGACCGCGATGATCACCAGCGCGCCGTAGAGGAACAGCAGCAGGGGCCGGTCGATCGGCATGCCGAGCAGGGCCGCGATGCCCTCCAGCACCGCCGAGACCACCACCGCCATCACCGCGATCGCCGACCATTTGAGCAGCAGCGTGCTCAGCCGGGAGATGGAGGCTCGCGGGAAGTGCACGTACCAGGGACCCCATTCGGTCGGCAGGAAACCGAGCGCCGAGTCGATGAGCTGGTGGATGATCATCGCCCCGACCATGCCGACCAGCAGGAGCAGCAGGCTGTAGAAGAACGCGGTCAGGCCCTCACCGGAGCCGCCGGGCAGCGGCCGGAACTGCTCGGTCACGATGTTCAGCGGTTGCGCCAGCACCAGCCGGGTGGCCGCGGACAATTCGGTCGGGGGCGCGCCGGGCGGCGGGGTGAGCTGCTTGGTCACCTGATCGGTCAGCTGCTTGCCGACCTGATCGTTGACCTGCGTGAGCGCCTGCTCGCCGAACTTCTGCACCACCGCGGTGGCGAACGCGCCGGTGCGCGGATTGGTCTGCAAGGTCAGCACCGGCTTGGTGATCTCGCCCGGCACCACACTGCCGACCCCGAGAATGCCGAGCCGCTTGGAGAAGTCGCTCGGAATGATGATGGTCCCGTACACCCGCGCCGACTGCATCTGCAGCTGCGCCTCGTTGATGCCGAGCACCCGCAGATCGATCTGGTCGGCGGGCACCGCCTGTCGCAGGCCCTGCGCGACCTGATCGCCGAAGTTGACGTGCTGGACCTGATCGCCGGTCTTCAGATCGTCGCCGACGTCCTGATTCACCAGCGCGATCGAGAAGTCGTGCAGATTCTTCTCCGGATCGACCACGTAGTCGAGGTACATGACGCCCAGGAGCGAGGCCAGCAGCGTGACCACCACGATCGGGAACGCCCACCGAATCGGGCTCAGATGCCTACGTCGTGGACCGGTTTCCGCGCGGCCGGTGCTGTCGGTGCTCGCCACGGTCGCACGCTAACAGCAAACGCCGTGCCATCCCGGTTATCCCAACGGCGGGTTGCCTTGCGGTTACCCGTAGAATGGCTTTCGCCCCCAGCCCGCCGAACAGGGAGCAAACGGTGTCTCTCCCCTCCGCTGTCACCACCCCCGACCAGGACGAGAACGAACCGCGCGAAGAGTGTGGTGTGTTCGGCGTCTGGGCACCGGGCGAAGATGTGGCAAAGCTCACGTACTACGGACTATACGCATTGCAGCATCGCGGTCAGGAGGCGGCGGGCATCGCGGTCGCCGACGGCTCGCAGGTGCTGGTCTTCAAGGATCTCGGCCTGGTGAGCCAGGTCTTCGACGAACAAACTCTCGCGGCCATGCCCGGCCATGTGGCCGTCGGCCACTGCCGCTACTCCACCACCGGATCCACGACCTGGGAGAACGCGCAGCCGATCTTCCGCACCACCGCGGTCGGTACCGGAATCGCGTTGGGCCACAACGGAAACCTGGTCAACACCGCCGAATTGAGCGCCCGCGCACGGGAACTCGGGCTGGTCACCGGCCGCCTGGCGGGCGGCATGGCCGCGACCTCCGACTCCGACGTGATGACCGCGCTGCTCGCGCACGCCGCCGCCGACAAGAGCATCGAGCAGGCCGCCATGGAGCTGCTGCCGACCCTGAAGGGCGCGTTCTGCCTCACCTTCATGGACGAGCACACCCTCTACGCCGCCCGCGACCCGCACGGGGTGCGCCCGCTGTGCCTGGGCCGCCTCGACCGTGGCTGGGTGGTCGCCAGTGAGACCGCCGCCCTCGACATCGTGGGCGCTTCGTTCGTCCGTGAGATCGAGCCGGGCGAACTGCTCGCCATCGACGCCGACGGCGTGCGCTCCCTGCGCTTCGCCAACCCGACCCCCAAGGGCTGCGTCTTCGAATTCGTGTACCTGGCTCGCCCCGACTCCACCATCTCGGGCCGCTCGGTGCACGCCACCCGCGTCGACATCGGCCGCCGCCTGGCCGCCGAACACCCCGTCGAAGCCGACCTGGTCATCCCGGTCCCCGAATCCGGCACCCCCGCCGCCGTCGGGTACGCGCAGGGCTCCGGTGTTCCCTACGGCCAGGGCCTGATGAAGAACGCCTACGTGGGCCGCACCTTCATCCAGCCCAGTCAGACCATCCGCCAGCTCGGAATCCGGTTGAAGCTGAACCCGCTTCGCGAGGTGATTCGCGGCAAGCGGCTCATCGTGGTCGACGACTCCATCGTGCGCGGCAACACCCAGCGGGCCCTGATCCGCATGCTGCGCGAGGCCGGCGCCTTGGAGATCCACGTCCGGATCGCCTCCCCGCCGGTCAAGTGGCCCTGCTTCTACGGCATCGACTTCGCCTCGCGCGCGGAGCTGATCGCCAATGGCGCGGGCCCCGAGGGCAACGAGAGCCTCGACGACATGGTGGAGGGCGTGCGCCGCTCCATCGGCGCGGACAGCCTCGGCTACATCTCCCTCGAAAGCATGGTCGCCGCCACCGAACAGCCGCGCTCGCGACTGTGCTGCGCCTGCTTCGACGGCGAGTACCCGATCGCGCTGCCGGTCGAGACGGCCATCGGCAAGAACGTGCTCGAGGGCATGCTCTCCGGCACCACCGAAACCGAGCTGCTGGCCGACAACGCCAACGCTTCGGCTCTGAGTCGCCCGTAGTAGCAAGCGTTTCCGGTGCCCGTCCGCGCAATCGCGGACGGGCACTGTGCTTTTCCGTGCTGTGTCGCATCTGTGCTTTTCCCGCCCGCTTCCGCCGAAACCCGACAATCCGGTTATAACCGGGTCGATACTGTGCCCAGCCAAAGGATGTCCACCGCGGCGCGGCGGGTCCGCGACCCGGCTGCCGCGCCGCGATTCGAAAGCGGGGCGGTATGCGCGCGAGAAGAACTGCGGCAGTAGGGTTCGCCGGTTTGGCGGTGCTGGCCTTGGCCGGCTGCGGAGCGGGGAAGACCTCCGAGGGCGGGGGAGCCGGAATCCTGGTCGGCACCACCGACAAGGTCACCTCACTGGACCCGGCCCGGGCCTACGACAACGGCTCCCTGCTGGCCGAAACCCAGGTCTATCAATTCCTGCTGAATTTCCCCGCCGGTACGGCGGTCCCCACCCCCGACGCGGCCGAGAAATGCGAATTCACCGCGCCGACCGTCTACACCTGCACGCTGAAACCGGGGCTGACCTTCGGCAACGGTGACCCCCTGACCGCGCGCAGCGTGAAATTCTCCTTCGACCGCATGGTCAAGATCGACGACCCGCAGGGCCCGAAAGCCCTGCTGGACAACCTCGATCACACCGACGCCCCCGACGACCGGACCGTCGCGTTCACGCTGAAGAAGGCGAACGACCAGACCTTCCCGGCCATCCTGCCCACCCAGGCCGCCGCCATCGTCGACGAGAAGGTGTTCCCGGCCGACCGGGTGCTGCCCGACGAGGACATCGTCAAGGCGAAACCGTTCTCCGGGCCGTACACCATCACCAGCTACGACAAGAACAAGCTCGTCGAGTTCAAGGCCAACCCCGGCTATCACGGCCTGTTCGGCGCCCCGAAGACCGACGCCGTCACGGTCAAGTACTACGCCGAGGCCGCCAACCTGAAACTCGATGTGCAGCAAGGCAATATCGATGTCGCCTGGCACACCCTGACCCCCACCGACCTGGAATCGCTGCGCGGCTCCGACAAGGTGACCGTGCACCAGGCCCCCGGCGGCGACACCCGCTACATCGTGTTCAACCTCAACACCCAGCCCGGCGGCAATCCCGCCCAGAAGCTGGCCGTCCGCAAGGCCGTCACCACCGCCGTCGACCGGGAAGCCCTGGCCGCCAATGTCTTCAAGGGCACCTGGTCGCCGCTGTACTCGCCGGTGCCCAAAGGCGTTCCCGGCGCGACCGAACCGATCAAGGACATCTACGGGGCCAAACCGAACAAGGACGCCGCCGCCAAGTTCCTCGCCGACGCGGGCGTGGCCACGCCGGTCGAACTGAACCTGCAGTACACCACCGAGCATTACGGCACCGTCAGCTCCGAGGAGTACGCGGCGATCAAGAGCCAGCTCGAAGCCACCGGCCTGTTCAAGGTGAACCTGCAATCCACCGAATGGGTCGCCTACCAGAAGGCCCGCTCCACCGACGGCTACCCGGTCTTCCAATTCGGCTGGTTCCCCGACTATCCGGACGCCGACGACTATCTGCGGCCCTTCTTCACCGAGGACAACTTCCTGCGCAACCACTTCGGCGATCCCAAGATCACCGCGGAGCTGAACGCCGAACTCACCGAAACGGATCCGGCGAAGCGCACCGCCGCGCTGGCCACCGTCCAGCACGATCTGATGGCCGACTACCTGCCCATCGTGCCGCTGCTCACCGGCAACCAGATCGCGGTCGCGGGCAAGAACATCCAGGGCGTGGACGACACCCTGGACCCGTCCTCCAAGTTCCGCTTCGGCGTCCTGAGCAAGTAGGCCGATGGTGACCGCCATCGAACCCGCCGACGGGCCGGCGACCCCGGCCCGCCCGGTGGGACCGCGTACGCGCGGCGGCGAGACCCGCTACGGCGCGCTGCTGCGTTACCTCGCCACCCGGCTGCTGCTCGTCATTCCCACCGCGTGGATCCTGGTCACCCTGGTGTTCCTGCTGATGCGGGTGATCGGCGACCCCATCACCGCCGCCCAGGGCGGGCGGCTCACCCCGGAGGAACTGCAGCGGCGCAAGGAGGCCGCCGGACTCACGCGGCCGCTGCTCACCCAGTACGGGGATTACCTGTCCGGCCTGGTGCGCGGGGATTTCGGCCGCTCCCAGGACAATCGGGCGATCAGCGACGTCATCGTCACCTACGGCGCGGCCACCCTGGAACTGGTGTTCTGGTCGCTGCTGGTGGCCTTCGCGATCGGGGTGCCGCTCGGCAGATACGCGGCCACCAAACGGGACTCGGCCGCCGACGCGGGACTGCGGCTGTTCGCGATCCTGGTGTACGCGGCCCCGGTGTTCTTCGTCGGGCTGCTGCTCAAACTGGTCTTCGCCGTCAAGCTCGGCTGGCTGCCGGTGGCGGGGCGAGCCGGCGCGTCCGTGGAACTCCAGCTGCAACACGTCTCGCCGCGAACCAACATCATGATCGTCGACGCCATCCTCTACGGCGACACCGGCAATATCGTCGACGTCCTGAAACACGCTGTGCTGCCCGCCATCACACTCGGACTGCTCACCGCGGGCGTATTCCTGCGGCTGGTGCGGATCAACCTGATCCAGACCCTGCGCTCCGGCTACGTGGAGGCCGCGCGGGCCCGTGGACTGTCCGACCGCGTGGTCACCGGACGGCACGCCTTCCGCAACGCCCTGATCCCGGTGGTCACCGTCATGGGCATGCAGATAGCCATGCTGCTCGGCGGCGCGGTCCTCACCGAAACCACCTTCGAATGGAAGGGATTGGGCTACCAGCTGGCCGGCTACCTGCAGGCCCGCGACTTCGTGGCGGTCCAGGGCATCGTCGCGTTCATCGCCGTCATGGTGGCCGTCATGAGCTTCCTGGTGGACCTGATCGTGGCCTTGATCGACCCGAGGGTGAGGTTCTGAATGACCGTCATCGATCCCGGCGTCTCCGCGCCGGTACCGCCCAGCCGATCCCGGCTGCGCATCCCCGGAGGGGCCCTGGTGCGCATGACCTCCGGACTCCAGCGCGCCACGCTGCTGCTCGGGGTCGCGCTGATCGCGGGCTTCATCGTGATCGCGCTGCTCGCGCCGCTGCTCGCGCCCTACGGCTTCGCGCAGAACGGGTCCGGCGGCGTCGAATTCGCGCGCCAGCAGGCGCCGTCGGCGGCCCACTGGTTCGGCACCTCGGTGCGGGGCGAGGACGTGCTGTCGCGGGTGCTGTTCGGGGCGCGGACCGCGATGGCGGTGATCGCGGTGTCGCTGGTGCTGTCCTTGCTCGCCGGCGTGCCGCTGGGCCTGGTGTCCGGCTATCTCGGGCGGTGGGTGGACCGGGTGCTGGTGCTGTTCATGGACGCCATGTACGCGTTCCCGTCGCTGCTGCTGGCCATCGTGGTGTCGATCGTGGTGTCGGGCGGGCAGTCCAGCAGCCTCGGCGGCATCCTGTCGGCGGCCGTCGCCATCACCGTGATCTTCGTGCCGCAGTACTTCCGAGTGGTCCGCAACGCCACCATCTCGGTGAAGCAGGAACCGTACGTGGACGCCGCCCGCGTCACCGGCGCCTCCACCACCCGAATCCTGTTCCGGCACATCCTCGCCAACGTGACCCAGTCGCTGCCGGTGCTCATCACCCTCAATGGCGCCGAAGCCATCCTCACCCTCGCCGGGCTCGGATTCCTCGGCTTCGGCATCGAACCCACACAGGCCGCCGAATGGGGATACGACCTGAACAAGGCGCTCGCCGACGTCTCCAACGGCATCTGGTGGACCGGCGTGTTCCCGGGGCTGGCCATCGTGACCGTGGTGCTCGGCATGACCCTGGTCGGCGAGAGCCTCAACGAGGTGCTCAACCCGCTCTTGCGCACCCGTCGCGCCGCCGGCGGGGAGGTCGGTGATGCCTGAACCCGTGCTGTCCTTCGACGGCCTGACCGTCACCTTCGCCACCGACGCGGGCTCGGTCACCGCCGTCGATGACGTTTCCTTCCAGGTGTATCCGGGCGAGGTGCTGGCCGTGGTCGGGGAATCCGGCTCCGGCAAATCCGTCAGCTCCCGCACCGCGATGGGTCTGCTGCCGCCCACCGCCGGCGTGCGCGGGCAGGTGCGGCTCGGAACCGCGGCGGTCACCGCCATGAGCGAGAGGGAACTCACCGCGCTGCGCGGCGGGACCGTGTCCATGGTGTTCCAGGAACCCGGCGCGGCCCTGGACCCGCTGTTCACCGTCGGCTTCCAGATCGGCGAGGCGCTGCGCGCCCACTCCCGGATGACCCGGAAAGCGGCCCGCGCCAAGGCGATCGAGCTGTTGCGCGCCGTCGGCCTGCCCGACGCCGCGGCCCGGGTCGACTACTACCCACACCAGCTCTCCGGCGGCCAGAAACAGCGCGTGGTGATCGCCATCGCCATCGCCTGCGAACCCCGGGTGATCATCGCGGACGAGCCCACCACCGCGCTGGACTGCACCGTGCAGGCCGAAATCCTGCAGCTGCTGCGGGATCTGCGCGACCGCATCGGCGCGGCCATCGTCCTCATCACCCACAATATGGGCGTCGTCGCCGATCTGGCCGATCGCGTGGTGGTGATGCGTGACGGGCGGATCGTCGAAACAGCCACCGTGGACCGGCTCTTCGCCGAACCGCGGCACGAGTACACCCGCGCGCTGCTGGCGGCGGTACCGAAACTGCATGTGCTGCCGGACAACTGGGAGGCCGACGCGGACACCGATGCCGCGCCCGCCGCCGGCGCCGCGCTCACGAAGACCATGGTCCGCGCACCCATTCCGGCGGACGCCGAATCGGTACTCGACATCACCGGCCTGGTGGTGGAATTCCCCGCCCCGCTCGGCCGCAAGTCCTTCCGTGCCGTCGACGAGGTGAGCCTGACCCTGCGCCGCGGCGAAACCCTCGGCCTGGTCGGCGAATCCGGCTCCGGAAAGTCCACCATCGGCCGCTGCGTGGCCGGGCTGCAACGCCCCACCGCCGGCAGTGTGCGCGTGCTGGGCACCGAGATCGCCGGACTCTCCGAACGCCGGCTGCGGCCGCTGCGCCGCCGCTTCGGCTTCGTCTTCCAGGACCCCGCCACCTCCCTCAACCCGCGCCTCACCATCGGCGACTGTGTGGCCGAACCCCTGTTCGTGCACGGACAGGCCAAGGGCCCCGCCGTCCGCGACCGGGTTCGCCGCCTCCTCGACGACGTCCAACTCCCCGCCGGCGTGGAGAAGCGGTACCCGCACGAGCTCTCCGGCGGCCAGCGCCAGCGCGTCAACCTCGCCCGCGCGCTGGTCCTCGACCCGGACCTGCTGGTCGCCGACGAACCCACCAGTGCCCTCGACGTCTCCGTCCAGGCCCGCGTCCTCGAACTCTTCGCGGCCCTCCAGCGCGAGTTCGGCTGGGCCTGCCTGTTCATCAGCCACGACCTCGCCGTCGTCGACCAACTCGCCGACCGGATCGCGGTCCTGCGCGACGGGATCATCGTCGAACAGGGCTCGAACGACGAGATTCTGCGCACCCCGAGCCAGGACTACACCCGCCGTTTGGTGGCCGCCGTCCCCGTCCCCGACCCCGCCGAACAACGTCGCCGCCATCGAATGGAACAGGGCGGTTCATGGGAGCGCTGAAAGTCGGGATTGGCGGGAATGCTAGCGTGAGCAGGCATCTATCCGACCGATTCGGCTTGGAGCTCTCCCCGACAATGACTGAACAGACCCCCAGTGGTGCCGGTGCCTCGTATGCGGCGGCCGGCGTCGATATCGAAGCCGGTGACCGCGCAGTCGAGCTGTTCGCGCCCCTGGCCAAGAAGGCCTCCCGCCCCGAAGTGCAGGGCGGTCTCGGCGGCTTCGCAGGACTGTTCGCACTGAAGGGCGGCTACAAGGAGCCACTGCTCGCCGCCTCCACCGACGGCGTCGGCACCAAGATCGCGGTCGCGCAGGCGCTCGACAAGCACGACACCATCGGCCTCGACCTGGTCGCCATGGTCGTCGACGACCTGGTGGTCTGCGGCGCCGAACCGCTGTTCCTGCAGGACTACATCGCCGTCGGCAAGGTGGTCCCCGAGCGGGTGGCGCAGATCGTGTCCGGTATCGCCGAGGGCTGTGTCATCGCCGGGTGCGCGCTGCTCGGTGGCGAGACCGCCGAGCACCCCGGCCTGATGGGCGCCGACGACTACGACATCTCCGGCACCGGTGTCGGCGTGGTGGAAGCCGACGCCGTGCTCGGCCCCGACCGCGTCCGCCCCGGCGACGTGGTGATCGGCATGGGCGCCTCCGGCCTGCACTCCAACGGCTACTCGCTGGCCCGCAAGGTGCTGCTCGACATCGACCGCATGTCCCTCACCGGGCACGTCGAGGAGTTCGGCCGCACCCTCGGCGAGGAACTGCTCGAGCCGACCAAGATCTACGCCAAGGACTGCCTGGCCCTGATCGCCGAGACCGACGTGCGCACCTTCTGCCACGTGACAGGCGGCGGCCTGGCCCAGAACCTGGCCCGCGTGCTCCCCGCCGGACTCGTCGCCGAGCTCGATCGCGGCACCTGGAACCCGGCCCCCGTCTTCAAGATGATCGCCCAGCGCGGCCGCGTCGAGCGCCTGGAGATGGAGAAGACCTTCAACATGGGCGTCGGCATGGTCGCCGTCGTCGCGCCCGAGGACGCCGACCGCGCGCTGGCCGTCCTCACCGCCCGCCACATCGACTGCTGGACCCTCGGCACGGTGAAGAAGGCCAAGGACGCCGACGCCGCCCGCGTCGCGCTGGTGGGCGATCACCCGCGCTTCTGAGCCAACCCGGTCTCCGGGTCTCGGCTCGACTGGACACGGAACGGCCCCGGCACTCGCGAGAGTGCCGGGGCCGTTTGTCTTTTCGCCGGTAGGAAGGGGGACCGGCAGTAGATGTTTCGCCGCGGATGCTTCAGCGAATGGCCCTGACCTCGGGGCATATCGACGTGCTAAAGGGGAAGGCCATAGTGGGCCTCCCCCTTACACGGCGAAAATCCGAGGTCAGCGACGCCAGTCGTCGTAGTCGTCTTCGTCCCAGCCCGCACGCGAGTCCTTCGCGTCGTGCTCGTCGGAAAGCACAGCACCACTCAGCTGCGAGTCGGAGGAACCCGACAACTCGCGCTGAAGGCTCGTGAAGTCGGTCGTCGGTGAGCTGTACTTGAGCTCACGTGCAACCTTGGTCTGCTTTGCCTTAGCCCGGCCACGGCCCATGGCTGACCCCCTCGCGTCACTGCGGGGCGGCCTGGGGTGGGTTTGGCGGCCCCGTTCGAATTAATACTCTTCCTGACGAACACTTTAGCGTGTGTCAGGCGGTCGCGCTTCCATGAGTGGGGGATAAACGTCCCGGGGCCGGGACCGGCGACGACCGGGCGATCCTGAAAACCCTGCCGACCGGCGACTACAGGACGCCGGGAATCGCTCGAATGATGCCGACGCGAGCTCCGCCGCCCAGCACCGCGGGCGTCGCCAGCTCAGCGTGCGCATCGGTCCACTCGACCCCCATACGCTGGAGAATGGCCAGCGTCAGCGGAAGCCGCGCGCGATCGGCGCCGTCATCGATCTTGTACGCGAAGGCCGAACCGTCCGGCAGCGCACCCGCGTGCACACCGTCCGCGCCGATCTTGCACACCAGTCCGGGGGTCGCGGACATGACGCGGAAATCGGGGCCGTCCGTGCCGGAAATCACTCGCGGATGGGTACGGATCGCGTCCGCGACCCGACGTTCCGGCGCGCCCTCGGGCGCGGTGGCGAAACCCGCGTAGGCGCGGGCCAGATTCACCAGCGACACCGGCACGATGGGCAGGCCGCACCCGTCGATGCCGAGATCGGTCTCCGGCTCACCGGTCACATCGGCCACGGTTTCCAGCACCGCCTGCTGCAACGGGTGCCCGACCTCGAGATAGCCGCGGGTCGGCCAGTCATTGATCACGCAGGTGGCGAGCATGGCGGCATGTTTGCCGGAGCAGTTCATGAAGATCCGTCTAGCCGCCTTGTCGCGGTCGGCGCCGGCCAGCACCCGGGCCCGGGCCTGCTCCTCGAACGGCAGATCCGGGGGGCACTCCAGGTCGTCCTCGGTGAAGCCGAAACGGTCCAGCAACCGCCGCACCAGCTCCACATGCTCCGGCTCACCGAAATGCGAGGCGGTGACGATGGCCAGCTCGGCGTCGTCCACCGGTTCGAAACCGTTGCGCAGCAGGGTCAGTGCCTGCAGCGGCTTGTTGGTGGAGCGCGGGAAGATCGGGCCGTGCACCGCGCCCACCTCGATCAGCGGCTCGCCGTCGGGGCGCAGCACCACCGCGGAACCGCGGTGCACGCACTCGCGGAAACCGGACCGCACCACCTCGACCAGATCGACGCTCATCGGTGCCCCTTCGCTGTCATCGGGCCGCCGCGGCGTGGCGGCGGCGGTGACGGTCGACCTGCATGCGGACATCGTCGGAGGCGGTCGGCTCGGTCGCGATCAGCAGATCCAGGCGTTCGGGATCCGCGCCGGTGAACAGGTCACGCACCGTGACCCCGTGCTCGGGTACGTGCACCACCCGCACCTCGTCGCCCGCGCCGATCTCGCCCTCGACGAGAACTCGCAGGTAAGCGCCCGTATTCGCCTGTGCCGTGAAGCGTTTCACCCACTGCGGCTCACCGGCGTGCCACTGGAAGGTGGCACACGGGACGCGCGGCGCGGACACCTCCAGCAGCGTGTCCCCGATGGCCCAGCGCGCACCGATCACCGCGTCGCTGACGGCGAGCCCGGCGATGCGCAGGTTCTCCCCGAACCAGCCCGCCGGGAGTTCGCGGCCCAGTTCGGCCGACCAGCGCCGCGCGTCCTCCTCGGCGTAGGCGTAGACGGCCTGATGGGTGCCGCCGTGATGCTTGGTGTCGCACACATGGTCGCCGTCGAGGCCCAGCGCGCGCACCGGAACCCGGTGCGGCACCGGACGTTTGTCGATGGCGGTGCGGCCCACCTTCGAGGACTTGGCGGGCACCTCGAGTTCGGCGTGCACGACGCAGACGGCCAGCACCCGGCCGGCGGAGACGGCGGTCACCGGCCGCGCAGCTTCTCGACGGCCAGCCGCCCGGCCTGCGGTTCATCGTGCGCCGGAACCGAATCCGCGTCGATGGCCGCCGCGCACGGGCCCGCCACCAGCTCGGTGTCCACCGGGATGGTGCGTTTGATCAGGGCCAGCGCGATCGGGCCGAGCTCGTAGTGGTCGATCACCGTGCCGAGCGTGCCGACCGCGCGGCCGCCCGCGGTCACCGGATCACCGGGCGCCGGACGGGAATCCGCGGAACCGTCCAGATGCAGCAGCACCAGATGCCGGGGCGGCTTGCCCAGATTGTGCACCCGCGCGACCGTCTCCTGGCCGCGGTAGCAGCCCTTGTTCAGGTGCACCGCACCATGTTCGGCCGGGCCGCCGATCCAGTTCACCTCGTGCGGGATGGTGCGGTCGTCGGTGTCGAGGCCCAGTCGGGGGCGCAGCGCGGCCACCCGCAGCGCCTCGAACGCCCACAGGCCCGCGGCCGCCGCGCCCGCGTCGCGCAGTCTCGTCCACCAGGCGGTGAGCTGGTCGCGGGGGACCAGCAGGTCGAAGGAGTCGGCGGTGGGCCAGGGCATGCGGCGCAGGAAGCCGCCGCCGGGCAGCGGGACAGCACGGTAGGTGCCGGGCAGGGCGGGCACGCCCAGGGCCTCGACGAGTTCGGCCGCGGCCGGGCCCAGCAGGCTCAGGACCGCGTGGTCGTTGGCGTCGACGGGTTTGGCGTCGGCCCAGAACACCATCTTCTGCAGGAAGCTCAGCAGTTCGGGTCCGCGCGGGCCCTCGGTGTCGATCCAGACCGTGCCGTCGAGTTCGGTGAGCACGAAGTGATTCAGCACCCGGCCGTTGAGATCCAGATCCAGATCCTCCGCCGACGCCCCGTCACCCAGATCGGCGACGGCCTGACTGGAGATGGTGTGCAGCCAGCTCAGCCGTTCCTTGCCGGTGATCGAGAGCACGAACCGGTGGGAGCGATCCACCACCGCGACCCGCTCCACCGCCGCGCGCTGCTCCCCGAAGGGATCGCCGTAATGCCACGCGACCGCGGCATCCGGTGACTCCGGCAGCCCCGCGACAGCCCCTGGAACCTGCAAGATCGGACTGGCAACCGAGGAGGACACACTCCCACCCTAGCGGCTCGCGGCGGCGGGCCCCGAGCGCACGGCCCGGGAGCGGGACCCCGGATCGATGTCGTCGCCGGGACGCGCCGATGGCGCATTTGGGCAGGTTTGAAACGCGAGCCATGCTTCTAGCAGGTCATGGCAGGCGGCTTGACGAGCGGGGTGGCACAGTATGGCACCCGGGACCCGTCGGCTCCCCTAGGCTCATCGCATGGTGGAACGGGTTCTGGTGACACTCGACGGCGCGATCCGGGATCCGGACGCGCCGTTGTTGTATGCGGACGATATCGGTGCGTTGCGGGGCGACGGCATCTTCGAGACGGTGCTGGTGCGCGATGGCGTGCCGTGCGCGCTGGAAATGCATCTGGCGCGACTACGGCGCTCGGCGGAGGCGCTCGAACTGCCCGCGCCGGACCTGGAGGCGTGGCGGTTCGCGGTCGAGCTGGCCGCCGAGGAGTGGGGCAAGGACCGCGAGGGCACGCTGCGGATGGTCCTGACCCGTGGACGTGACAGCAATCACGGCGGAGCTGGCGAACGTCCGGCAAACAAAGGTGGGGAGCTGGCCGGGGCCGAACCCGCCACCACCGGTTACGTTTTCGTGGTCGGGGTGCCCGCGCGGGTGGAAAAGGCGCGCACCGAAGGCGTTTCGGTGATCACCCTGTCCAAGGGCATCTCGATCGACCTGGCCCAGAACGCGCCCTGGCTGCTGATGGGCGCGAAAACCCTGTCCTACGCGACGAATATGTCCGCGCTGCGCTTCGCCCAGCGGATGGGCGCCGACGACGTCATCTTCACCAGCACCGAGCACCGCGTGCTCGAGGGGCCGCGTTCCACGGTGGTGGTGCAGCGCGACAACCAGCTCATCACCCCGCCCGCCCGCAACGGCGTCCTGCCCGGCACCACTCAGCGAGCGCTGTACGCGCAGGCGGAGAAGGCGGGCTGGGAGTGCCGCTACGAGCCGCTGTTCACCGCCGACCTGATCACCGCCGACGCCGTGTGGATGCTGTCCTCGATCACGGTGGCCGCGCGGGTCAATTCGCTGGACGGACTGCGCATGTCGCCGCCGGACAACGCGGGCGAGATCGCGGAGATGGTGAACCGCGGCATCGCGCTGCCGGGGAGTCTCGCCGACTGGTAGTCCCGATCACGTTCCAGCAAATTTCGGGCTGGCTGTGGCGAGGCATACGTTGATCCGAGCCTCCTGACGCGTAGTCTCTGTTACTACGTCATGTCGTAGATCGGCAGGGAGGTCGGATGAGCGTCGTAGATCTGGCGCGCTGGCAGTTCGGAATTACCACCGTCTATCACTTCATCCTGGTGCCACTCACCATCGGCCTCGCACCGCTCGTCGCGGGCATGCAGACCGCGTGGGTGATCACCGGTAAGGAGCACTGGCTCAGGCTCACAAAGTTTTTCGGCAAACTGTTCCTGATCAACTTCGCCCTCGGCGTCGCCACCGGCATCGTGCAGGAATTCCAGTTCGGCATGGGCTGGAGCGAATACTCCCGCTTCGTCGGCGACGTGTTCGGCGCCCCGCTGGCCATGGAGGCCCTGGTCGCGTTCTTCATGGAATCGACCTTCCTGGGACTGTGGATCTTCGGCTGGACCCGGCTGCCCCGAAAGGTGCACCTGGCGTGCATCTGGCTGGTCGCCATCGGCGTCAACGCCTCGGCCTACTTCATCATCGCCGCCAACTCGTTCATGCAGCATCCGGTCGGCGCGCAGTTCAACCCGGACACCGGCCGCGCCGAACTGCACAGCATCTGGGCGGTGCTCACCAACAACACCACCCTCGCCGCCTTCCCGCACGTGGTGGCCGGATCCTTCCTCACCGCAGGCACTTTCGTGGCCGGCATCGCGGGCTGGTGGATGGTGCGCAACGCCCGCAAGGCCAAGGCCGAGGGCACCGAGGCCCCGCTCGAGGAGGCCCGCACCATGTGGCGGCCGAGCGCGCGCATGGGCCTGTACGTGGTGCTCATCGCGGCGGTGGCGCTCATCTTCACCGGTGACATCCAGGGCAAGCTGATGTTCAAGCAGCAGCCCATGAAAATGGCGTCCGCCGAATCGCTCTGCCACACCGAGACCGATCCGGACTTCTCCGTGCTCACCGTCGGCACCCACAACAACTGCGACAGCGTGGACCACCTCATCGAGGTGCCGTATGTGCTGCCGTGGCTGGCCACCGGCGAATTCACCGGCGTCACCCTGCAAGGCGTCAAGGACCTCCAGGTCGAGTACAACCAGAAGTACGGGATCGGCGACTACCGCCCCAACCTGTTCGTCACCTACTGGTCCTTCCGCGCCATGATCACCTGGATGGCCGGCTCGATCCTGTTGGCGCTGGCCGGATTCTGGGTCACCCGCCGCGGCCGCGTCCCGGACCAGACCTGGTTCAGCTGGCTGTCGCTGATCGCGATCGCCACGCCGTTCCTGGGCAATATCTCCGGCTGGATCTTCACCGAGATGGGCCGCCAGCCCTGGGTGGTCGCCCCCAACCCGACCGGCGACCAGCACATCCGGATGACCGTGCAGCAGGGCGTCTCCGGGGTCTCGGCCGGCACCATCCTCACCTCGCTGATCGTGTTCACCGCGCTCTACGGGCTGCTGGCCATCGGATGGTTCTATCTGATGCGCCGGTACGTGATCGCCGGACCCGAACAGGCATCCACCCCGGACACCCCGAAGATGACCGGGGAGCCCGTCGAGAAGCTTTCCTTCGCCTACTAGGAGCCGAGGATGAGTCTCCCTGAATTCTGGTTTCTGCTGATCGCGGTCCTGTTCACCGGCTATTTCGTGCTGGAGGGCTTCGACTTCGGCGTCGGCATGCTGATGCCGATCATCGGGCGCGGTGACGAGAAGAAGAAGCGCACCGTGCTCAACACCATCGGACCGGTGTGGGACGGCAACGAGGTGTGGCTGCTCACCGGCGGCGGCGCCATGTTCGCCGCCTTCCCGGAGTGGTACGCCAGCCTGTTCTCCGGGTTCTATCTGGCGTTGCTGCTCATCCTGGTCGGGCTGATCGCGCGGGCCTGCGCCATCGAATGGCGCGGCAAGATCCACGACCCGCGCTGGCGCACCTGGTGCGATATCGGCATCGGCCTCGGCTCCTGGATCCCCGCCCTGGCCTGGGGGCTGGCGTTCGCGAACATCGTGCGCGGGGTGAAACTCAACGAGCACAAGCAGATCGAGGGCAACTTCTTCGACCTGCTCAACCCGTACGCGCTGCTCGGCGGGCTCACCACCCTGCTGCTGTTCATGCTGCACGGCGCGATGTTCATCGCCCTCAAGACCGGCAACGAGGTCCGCGACGACGCGCAGCGCGTCATCCGGGTGCTGTTCGTGCCGACCGCCGTCGTGGTGGCCGCCTTCGGCGTCTGGACCCAGCTCGCCCACGGGCACGGCTGGACCTGGATCCCACTGGCGCTGGCCGTGATCGGGCTGCTGATCGCGGGCTTCGCCGCGAGCCAGGGGCGCGACGGGTGGGCGTTCACCGGCACCGCGATCACCATCGCGGCCGCCACCGTGCTGCTGTTCGGGTCGCTGTTCCCGAATGTGCTGCCGTCCACCATCAACGACGCGTTCAGCCTCACCGTCGACGGCCGCGACGGCACCGTGGCCGCCTCCTCCACCCACTACACGCTGGTGGTGATGAGCTGGGTCGCGGTGGCGCTGGTCCCGGTCGTGCTGGTCTACCAGGCCTGGACGTACTGGGTGTTCCGCAAACGGCTCACCATGGAGCAGATCCCGGCCCCGATCGGGCTGCCCATGGTGCAAACCACGAAGAGCTGACGCCGGAATCCGCGCAGAGCCGAACGACGGGGCGCGCCGCCCGGACCGGTCCCGGCCGGCCGGGCGGCGCGCCCGTTTCGCAGAGGAGATCGACCATGGCACGACCGGTGGACCCGCGACTGTGGCGGCACGCCCGCTCCGCGCGCCGGTATCTCGGACTCAGCGTGGGCCTGTCACTGATCACCACCGGCTGCATCGTGATCGGGGCGCTCGCCCTGGCCCGGGTACTGGCGGGGGTGATCACCGAGCCGGGGCAGCGCCGGATCGGGTCGTGGACGGTCGAATTGGCGGTGTTCGCGGTCGCCGTGCTGTGCCGGGTGGCCGCCACCTGGTGGCAGTCCCGGCTCGCGCACCGGGCCGGGGCGCAGGTCGTGGCCGAACTCGAGACCGCCGCGCTGGAAGCCGGGGCCCAGCTCCCGCCGCGTGAATTGGAGAGCCGCCGAACCGAACTCGCGGTCGTGGTCGGCTCCGGGCTCAGCGGGCTGCGCGCCTATCTCGCGGGGTATCTGCCCGCCCTGATCCTGGCCGCGCTCGTGCCCCCGGTGGTGCTGACCGTCATCGCCGTCCACGACTGGGTGTCCGGCGCGATCATCGCGGTCACCCTGCCCCTGATCCCGATCTTCATGATCCTCATCGGCCTGCTCACCCAGGGGAAATCGGCCGACACCCTGGCCGCCACCACGCGACTGTCGGACCAACTGCTCGACCTCTTCGCGGGCATGCCGACCCTGCGCGCCCTCGGCCGCGAGACCGGTCGCCCGGTCCCATCGGGGAGGGCTGTCGCCGCCGGCGCGGGTGCGGACCCGGCCGCCGACGCGGCAGCGGACCAGGCTGTCAGCGCGGGCGCGGATCATGCTGCCGGACCCGGGGATCCACCGCACAGCATGGCGGGCCGGGTGCGCGAGCTCGGCGACGCCTTGCACCACCGGACCATGTCGGCGTTGCGACTGGCCTTCCTGTCCTCGATGGTGCTGGAGATGCTGGCCACCCTGTGTGTGGCCCTGGTCGCCGTCTCCATCGGCATGCGCCTGGTCTTCGGCCACATGGGTCTGTACGCGGGCCTGCTGGCTCTGATCCTCGCCCCCGAGGTCTACCTGCCGCTGCGCGCCGTCGGCGAGCGTTTCCACGCCGCCCAGGACGGAATGGCCGCCGCCGAACGAGCTTTCGCCATCCTCGAACCGCAACCCGGCCCCGCGGACCTGAGCGCCGCCGGCGAGCCCCGAGCGGCGGCCCCCGAGGGTGCGGCCGCGGACCGGCACCTCGTCGTCCCAGCACCGCATCGAAATCTGCACGGGCGAATCGAGATCCGCGGTCTCACCGTCGCCGCCCGCGACGGACAGGCGCCCCACGACCTGTCGGCAGTCCTCCGCCCCGGCGCGGTCACCGTCCTCACCGGACCGAACGGCTGCGGCAAATCCACTGCCCTCCAGGCAATCCTGGGCCTGCTGACCCCCACCGCCGGAACAGTCCTGGTCGACGACACCCCGGTCCCCGACCTCGACGCCGACCACTGGTGGTCCCATATCGCCTGGCTGCCCCAGCGCCCCGTCCTGATCCCCGGCACCCTGCGCGCCAACCTCGAACTCCTCGGCCCGCCGTCCGGTCCCGACCAGATCGACACCGCCTGTGCCGCCACCGGTTTCGACATCGTCCTCGACACTCTCCCGGACCGCTGGGACACCGTCGTCGGCGCGGGCGGCATCGGCCTGTCCCTGGGACAGCGCCAACGCCTCGCGCTCACCCGCGCCCTCGCGGCCCCGCGCTCGATCCTGCTCCTGGACGAACCCACCGCCCACCTCGACGACGAGAGCGAGGCAACAGTGCTCACGGCCCTGGCTGCCCGCGCCCGCGCCGGAGCCACCATCGTCGTAGTCGCGCACCGCCCCTCGGTCCTGGCGATCGCCGACCACGTCGTCGAGGTGCGCGCCAGTTTCACCTCGGCCGAGCCGGCATCCGCCGTTGCGGGCGGAGGCGGAGGCGATTGCGGCCAACTCGACCGGTCCGCCCGCGCCGCGGACCGTTGGCCCGGGCCGCGACCCGCGTCCCAGGATTCGGGCGGCGCTTCGAGGTCGGATGCGCGGTCGGTCGCGGATGTCGCCGCGTCGAATTCGACCGGTGCGGTGCGGGCCGCCTCTCAACTCGGGCACGAGACGGTCGGCGGTGGGGCCGTGCCGAGCGCCGGTTCCGGGGTTCGGTCGGACGGCGAGGCGCCCGGTGGTCGGGGGCGCGGCGAGACCGGTCGGACCGATCCCGGTGCGGCTGCGGCCGGGGCGGAGGAGGTGTCGGCGCTGTGAGGGCGGTACTGGCTGATTTTCGGCGGATTCGGGAGCTGCTCGAGCTGTCGCGGGCCCGGATGGCGGTGTCGATCGGGTGGGGTGTGCTGGCCCTGGGCAGCGGGCTCGGGCTGGCGGCGCTGGCGGCGTGGCTGATTGCGCGGGCGTGGCAGATGCCGCCGGTACTGGATTTGAGCCTGGCGGTGGTAACGGTTCGCGCGCTGGGCATCTCGCGCGGATTGTGTCGGTATCTGGAGCGGCTGGCCACCCACGATGTGGCGCTGCGGGCCATGAGCACGGCGCGGACCACGACGTATCGGACATTGGCGGGCGCGGACATCTGGCGACCTCGGCGCACCGGCGACGCGGCCGCGCCGAAAAGCCACCCGTCGCAGGCCAGACCCCGGGAGTTCGCGTCCGGCGGCTCGGCACGGGCACCGCTGTCGGAGTCCTCGCCGCCCTCGTAGAAGGTGGTGTAGATGTAGGGCACCCGGCCCGCGGTGTACGGGGTGATGGCCTTACGCGCGTTCGACAGGT
>NZ_JBSGCY010000042.1:0-45734 GCF_053602115.1 Nocardia sp. NPDC004582
CTGTCGCCGGGCGATCGCCCGCAGCTCCCGCCCACCGCGCGCTGAACCTCCTGCGCACCGAGCCGCAGGGGGGCTCGGTGCGCACGGGAGGCCGGTACGGCACACCGAGGCCGGGTCGGGTGGATCGGCTCCGGACCGGGCAAGATCAGGGTGTGGCGGACGGAGTCGCGTCCCCGGACGGCGTGGTCCGATTCCCGGGGCTGGGAATCGGCTGTGAGACCTGGCGGGGTCTGATAACGATTCCGCGTGTCCCGGCGAATGCCTTGCGGATGCGTGGAGGTGCGGTGTGCTTCGGAATCGGGAGCCTATGAGGGACGACGCGAGCGGTGTCGGATACGGGCTGGTACCGGAGACGCGCGGGCTGCTGGCCGCGGCCCGGCGGGCGCTGGGCGAGCAGCCGCGGGTGCGGGCTCAGCTGGACGAGTGTGTGCGCCGGCTGGACGAGCCGCTGCGGGTGGCCTTGGCGGGCCAGCTCAAGGCGGGCAAGTCGACCCTGTTGAACGCCCTGGTCGGGCAGGACATCGCGCCCACCGACGCCACCGAGTGCACCCGCCTGGTCACCTGGTACCGCAATGGGACCGCGCCCCGGGTCACCGCGTACAGCGTGGACGGCGCCCGCGCGGACGTGGTGGTGCGCCGCGGTCGCGGGGCGGAGGGGCTGCCCGGCGCGCACGGTCTCACCTTCGACCTGTCGGCGTTGCGCTGGAATTCGCCGACCCCGCGCGAGGTGGATCAGCTGGCGGTGGAGTGGCCGTCGGCGGAGCTGGCGCAGACCACCATCATCGACACCCCCGGCATCTCGTCGCTGTCGCGAGAGGTGTCGGCCCGCACGTCGCGGCTGCTGACCCCCGGCGGCCCGGGTCCGGCCCTGCCGCCCGCGGACGCCGTCCTCTATCTCCTGCGCCGCCTGGACGCCGCCGATGTCGACTTCCTGGAGCGGGTCGGTGGCGGTCACAGCGGCAATACCGGTGCGCCGCAGAGTTTCTCGGGGCCGCTCGGCGTGGTCGGCGTGGTGTCGCGGGCCGATGAGATCGGTGCGGGCCGGATCGACGCCCTGCACTCGGCGCGCGATGTGGCCGCGCGTTTCGCGACGGAGCTGGAGCGAACGGGCTTGTGCCAGTCCGTGATTCCGGTGGCGGGCCTGCTCGCCTTCGCCGCCGCCACGCTCCGGCAGCGGGAGTACGACGCCTTCGAGGCGCTGGCCGCCATCCCTGTCGACGACCTGACCATCGCGCTCCTGTCGGCCGACCGTTTCGCCCACCCCGACCTACCCCTCCCGGTCCCGGCGGACCTACGCGCCCACCTGGCCGCGCGTTTCGGCTTGTTCGGCATCCGCCTGGCCGTCACCCTGATTCGCCTGGGTGTGCGCGGCTCGCAAGCGCTGGCCGCCGAACTCTCCAGCCGCAGCGGTCTGGACGAACTCCGCACCGTCCTGGATGTCCAATTCGCCCAGCGCGCGGACGAATTGAAGGCTCACTCGGCGCTGACCGCGCTGGCCCGTATCCTCGCCGCCAACCAGGGTTCCCCCGCCGACGCCCTCCTCCCGCGCGTCCGCACCCTGCTCGCCGACGTCCACGGCTTCGCCGAACTGCGTCTTCTGTCCCATCTCCGCGCCGACGAACTCCCTGTGCCCCCGGACGATCTCGCCGAGCTCAACCGCCTGATCGGCGGCACCGGCGTGGCCCCCACCCGCCGCCTGGGCCTGCCCGCCCACACCGATGTCGCCACCCAGCGCGAAGCCGCCCTGGCCGCGGTTCAGAAGTGGCGGAATCGCGCCCGCCACCCGCTGGCCGATCAGGTCACCGCCAACGCCTGCCTCACCGCCGCCCGCAGCGCCGAGGGTCTCCTGGAAATCCTCCACGAGCCCCCGACGACGCCGTTCCCGGTCCTGCGCCCCGGCCGATAAGGTCCCCGGTCAGGGTGCGGTGCGGTCGCTGCGGGGGTCGATGAGGATCTTGGCGTGGTGGTCGGGTGAGGCGAGGGTGGTGAAGGCGGTGTCGATGCCCTCGAGGCCGACCGTCCCTGTGATCAAGGGTGAGGGATCGACCTTGCCCTCGGCGATCATGTGCAGGGTGTCGCGGAATTCTCCGGGATCGTAGCCGAGTACGAAGCGGAGCTCGATCTCCTTGTTGATGGCGGTGGCGGGATGGAACGCGTCCTGCTGCATGCACACGCCGACGACCACGACCCGGGTCAACGGCGGTGCGGCGGTGAGGATCTGGTCGATGATGCCGGGGACGCCGACGCATTCGAAGACGACCGGGCCGGAGGGCCCGCGCTGCAGGGTGTGGGCGGCGCGGAACAGATACCACCACGGGATGCCGGGCAGGCGGCGCAGTCGCTCCATGGCGTCGAAGCCCAGGTTGAGGATGTCGGCGGCGCCGGTGATCCGGGACTTCTTCGGCGTTGCCTCCCACGGGGATTCGGTGCCGGGGTCGACCACCACATCGGCTCCGCAGGCCGTGGCCAGTTCCCGGCGGCGGGGGGAGAAGTCGCTGGCGACGACGGTGTGAACGCCGGCCGCCTTCAACATCGCGATCACGGCCAGACCGATCGGCCCGCAGCCGATGACGAAAGCGGTCTGGCCCTTGGTGATCCGGCTCTTGCGGACCGCGTGCCACGCCACGGCCATGGGTTCGGTGAGGGCGGCGAGGTCGGGGGACAGGCCGTTGGGGACCGGGAAGGTCATGGGTTCCTGGATCAGGACCTGTTCGGCGTAGCCACCCGGCGCGTGCGCGGACAGGCCGGTGAGTTCGGGCTGCCGCCCGGTGCGCAGGATCGGCAGGGCGACCACCGGGGTGCCGGGCTTCCAGCGCCGTCGGGTGCCGGGACCGTATTCCTCGATCTCCCCGGTGAATTCGTGGCCCATGACGATGCGCTGCTCCGAGCGCATGAACCGGTCGTAGCCGGTGGCGGCGGCCAGGTCGGCGAGTTCGTCGCAGTGCAGGCGGGCGTGCAGGTCGGAGCCGCAGATGCCGCAGCGGGTGACGGAGATGAGTACTTGGCCCGGCCCCGGTACGGGAGCCGGGAGGTCCTCGACCTGGAATTCGCCCTTACTGACCACGGCCGCGCGCATGACTGGCTCCTGTCGGAAGTCGATGATTCGTCTGGATTCTTCCCCCGAAACGGCCGCCGGTCCGGGGATTCACCGAACCGGCGGCCGCGGCGCGTGGCGGTCAGACGCCGACGAGGTCCGCCTCGGCGGCCACCTCGTGCTGTTCGAGTCGGGTGTCGCGCGGCAGCGCCAGGAATCCGGCGCAGACCAGGGCCATCAGCCCGATGCCCCACCACAGCGTGTACTCGAAGGTGTGCGCGAAGTTCACCGCATTGGCGTCCTCGCCGGCCCGGGTGAGGATCCGGCCGATCGCGGGGTCCGCGGGAGCGGACTGACAGCTGGCCGGAACCACCGACGGATCCACCTCACCGGAGCGGTCCCGCACGCAGGCGGAGAAGCCCGCGAGAATCTGCTCCCGCGCACCGTCCGGCACGCCGGCCGCGGCCAGCTCCGTGCGGGTCTGCGCCGCGACGGAATCCACGCCACGTGCCGAATCGTGATCCAGCTGCCCGAAGAACAGGATCCCGACCAGCGCCACGCCCAGCGCCAGACCCAGTTGCTGTCCGGTGTTCAGCAGCCCGGACGCGGCCCCGGCCTCGCGGTCGGGAATCCGCCCGAGCAGCATGTCGATGGTCGGCGCGACCACGATGCCGAATCCGATACCGGTCACCAGCAGCGGGAAAACCATTTGCCACGAGGCGAAATCGGATTCGTACCGGGTGGCCAGCGCGCCGTAGAACGCGAATCCGCCCGCGGTGACCAGCCCGCCGACCAGCAGCACCCACTTGCCGAACCGCGGCGCGAGGGCGCTCACCGAGATGCCCGCCCCGATGCCCGCGCCGACCGCGAAGAACGCCGAGGTGAGTCCGGCCCGCATGGGCGACCAGCCGAGCCCGGCCTGCATGAACAGCGTCCAGATCAGGAAGAACCCGCCGAATCCGATCCAGAACAGCAGCCAGCTGGCCAGGCCGACCGTGAACGGCCGCGACCGGAACAGTTCCAGGTCCACCAGCGGTGACCCGGCGGTGCGGGCCCGCCACCGCTCGTAGACCAGGAAGGCCGCGAAGGTCACCGCCGCCGCCCCGATCATGCCGAAAGTCCAGGCGGGCCAATCCAATCGGCGGCCCTCGGTGAGCGGGTACACCAGCAGCAGCACCGCGGAGACGGCCAGCGCCATGCCGACGATGTCCAGCCGCGGCGCGTGCGCGGACCGCGAATCCCGCATGACCAGGGCGGCCGCGCCCAGTGCGAGCAGCCCGACCGGCACGTTCACCAGAAAGATCGGCCGCCAGCCCAGGTCGAACAGATTCCCTTCGACGAGCAGCCCGCCCAGTGCCAGCCCGACCGCCGACGCGGACCCGCCGACCCCGCTGTACACGGCGATCGCCTTGGCGCGCTCGTCCTTCGGGAAGGTGACGCGGATGATGGCCAGGATCTGCGGCACCATGAGCCCGGCCATCGCGCCCTGCACGAACCGGGAGCCGATCAACATCGCGGGCGAGCTCGCCAGGCCGCAGGCCAGCGAGGCCGCGGTGAATCCGGCGACGCCGATCAGGAACAGGCGTTTGCGGCCGTAGATGTCGCCGAGCCGGCCGCCGGTGATGAGCACCGCCGCGAAGGACAGCACATAGGCGGCGATGATCCATTCGATCTGCGAGTAGGCCGCACCCAGGTCCTGCTGGATGCTGGGCACGGCGACGTTGACGATGGTGACGTCGAGCAGGTCCATGAAGCCCGCGGCCAGCACGACGGCGAAGGCGATCCAGCGGCGTGGATCGAGGGTGGGGGAGTTGTCGGTATCCACTGCGAACTCTCTTCGATTCGGTGTGGGTGGAGGTCCGCTTCAAACTATGCACCTGAAGTGATTATCAAACAAGAGGGCAATCACTGATTGTGCTCATGGGTCGGGTAGGCTATGCGGGTGACCGACGTCGATCCCCAGCGCGCGCCCCTCGTCGACAGCGCCGCGTTCCTGTTCGCGCAGCTGGGTTCCCACTCCGCGTACCGCTTCGACCAGCTGCTCGCCCCCCTGGGCATCAAGCCGCCGCAGTACGGCACCCTGCGCATGCTCGAGGCCAATGACGGCCGCACCCAGCAGCAGCTCTGCGACGCGCTCGGGATCCACCGCAATGTGATGGTCAGCCTGATCGACGACCTGGAGAAGCGCGGCCTGGTCGAACGCCGCAAACACCCCGCCGACCGGCGCGCGCACGCCGTGCACCTGCTGCCCGCCGGCCGCGAGACGATCGGGCGCGCCTCCGCCCTGGCCGATCGGTTGAACGACGAACTGCTGCACATGTTCGACGCGGACGAGCGGTCGCGGCTGCTCGCCATGCTGCAGCGGGCCGCGGTCGGCAACGGCCTCACGCCCGGCGTCCACCCGGCCCTGACGGTCGAGCCGGGCACCGTGCCGATGTATGACACAGGTCACATCTAGGTCTGGTCACAGCCCGTCCCGGCGCGTGTCCAACCCGGTGTAGGCAACTCACCCGGAAGGACACGAACGATGGCCACCATCGACGTTCTGGACTCGTACATCAACTACACCGACACCGGCAGCGGACCCGTCGCGGCCGGTACGGTCCCCGTCGTCTTCCTGCACGGCAATCCCACCTCGTCCTACATCTGGCGCGATGTGATCCCGCACGTCAGTGGTGAAACCCGGGTCCTGGCACCGGATCTCATCGGCATGGGCGCATCCGGCAAACCGGACAGCGACTACCGCTTCGTCGATCACGCCCGCTACCTGGACGCCTGGTTCGACGCCCTGGGCCTGGACCAGGTCGTCATCGTCGGCCACGACTGGGGTGGCGCGCTCGGAATGGACTGGGCCGCACGCCATCCCGGGCAGGTGCGCGGCATCGCCGTGGTGGAGACCTTCCTGCGGCCGCTGAGCTGGTCGGAGATGCCGCCGCAGGGCGCGGAACTGTTCCGCCGCTTCCGTTCCCCCGAGGGCGAGGAGATGGTGCTGGAGCGGAACATGTTCATCGAGTTCAACCTGCCCGCCTCCACCCGCAACCTCACCCCGGAGGCCCTCGACGCCTACCGCGCGCCGTACCCGACGCCGGAGTCGCGCAAGCCGATGCTGGTGTGGCCCAGGGAGTTCCCGCTCGACGGCGAGCCCGCCGACGTGGTCGCCATCATCGAGAACTACGACGCCTGGATGGCCGCCAGCCCGGCGGTGCCCAAGCTGATCATGCACGTCGACGGCGGCGTCGGCCTGGGCTCGCCGGACGCGGTGGAATGGGCGGCACGGACCTTCGCCACGGCCGAGCTCGCGAATATCGGCCCGGCCGGGCATCACTGCCCGGAGGATCAGCCCGACGCCATCGGGCGGGCCGTGGCGGACTGGCTGCGCCGGCACGCCCTGCTCACCGCCGCGGCCGTCGCCTGAGCGGCGGCCGGCCGGACGGCCCCGCGATGTCGGACCCCTTCCCTATGCTGGCGGCATGGAGACCGGGTCGGAGATCGACGAGCGCGATCTCGTCGCGCGGGCCGTCGGTGGTGATCGCGCCGCCGTCGCGGATGTGGTTCGGCTGCTGCAGGATCCGATCTACCGGCTGGCGCTGCGCATGGTGTGGCGGCCCGCCGACGCCGAGGACGCCACCCAGGAGATCCTGCTGCGCACGGTCGGCAATCTGGCGAGCTGGCGCGGCGAGGCCAAGCTCACCACCTGGGCGTACCGCATCGGCGTCAACTATCTGCTGAACCTGAAGCGGCAGACGCCGCAGGAGGCGCAGGCGCTGAGCCTGGACCAGTTCGGTGCGGGATTGCGGGACGGCTTGGCGGACGAGGACTTTCGCGGTCCGGAGGCCACCCTGCTCACCCATGAGGTCCGGCTCAATTGCAGTCAGGCCATGCTGCAATGCCTGGCCCGGGACGAACGCGTCGCGTACGTGCTCGCCGAGGTCTTCGAGGTGAGCTCGGAGGAGGCGGCCTGGATCGTCGGGGCGACGCCCGCCGCGTATCGGAAACGGGTGGAGCGGGCCAAGAAACGGCTCGGCAACTTCCTGCGATCCACGTGTGGCCTGGCCGATCCGCAGGCGTTCTGCCGGTGCTCGCGGCGGGTGGAGAAGGCCGTCGAACTGGGGCGGGTGGATCCGAAGCGCCCGGCCTTCGCCGCGCACCCGGTGACGCCGGGCGGGCGGAGCGTCGCGGAGGCGGAGCGGCAGATGATCCGGCTGCACGATGCCGCGGCCGTGCTGGGCGCGCACCCGGATTACGCCGCGCCGCGGGCGAAGATGGAGGCCATCGCGGGATTGTTGCGCTCGGGCCGGTTCCCGCTGTTGGAGTGAGATTCGCGTCGGACCGAGGGCTTCGCTAGGACAGCGACGCCGACGTCCCGTACTTCCGTTCATACGCCCACGGTGCGACGTCCGCGGTCACCTCGGACAGCCCGGGTGCGCGGTCGCAGTCCGAACATTCCAGGCGCACCGCGACTTTCCCGCCGCATCCACTGTGCCGGTAGGTGACCGGCGGCCCGTCCGGCGCGGCCCAGCGGTCACCCCATTCGGTGAGCGCGAGGATGACCGGTTTCAGGTCGAGTCCCTTGTCGGTGAGCAGATATTCGGGATGGCCGCCGGTGACGCGCTGCTCGAAGATCCCGGCGTCGACGAATTCGGCGAGCCGCTTGGTCAGGATGTTCGGCGCGATGCCGAGCGCGCGCTGGAACTCGGTGAACCGGGTCATGCCCGCGAACATGGCATTGCGCACGATCAGCAGACTCCAGCGCTCGCCGACCAGTTCCAGCGTGCGCGCCGCCGAGCAGACCTCCCCTTCGTACATGCGTCCCAACATGACTCCAGGGTGACTTATCCGCTTGTGTGATGCAAGCAACGTCGCTATCGTGATGCAAGTAAGTTCTCGCGAGACAGTCCCATCAATCCGCTGAACCCTGAGAGAAGAGTCGGGATCCGCCATGACTGATCAGAACTTCACCACCTCCATCACCGTCGACCGCACGCCCGCCGAGGTCTTCGCGGCGGTCCTGAACGCCCGCGGGTGGTGGTCGCCCGGCATCAAGGGCGGCACCGAGCGGGCGGGCGACCGTTTCGTCTTCGAGGCCCCCGGGGTGCACCGCAGTGAGATCGAACTGACCGAGGTGGTGCCGGACGAGCGCGTGGTCTGGCTGGTGAAGGACAACCACATGACCTTCATCGAGGATCAGACCGAATGGGTGAACACCGAGATGCGCTTCGAGATCGCGGCGACCGCGGGCGGTACCGAACTCACCTTCACCCACGTCGGCCTGGTGCCGGACTACGAGTGCTACGACGCGTGCTCCCCCGCCTGGACCTTCTACATCACCGAGAGCCTGCGCGACCTGGTCACCACCGGTGTCGGCCAGCCCAGCGAGTTCCCGGGCCAGGTCGAGGCCGAGGCTGCCGCCGCGGCCGCCCAGCACTGAATCAGAACTCCGACAACAGCTTTCGTGCGAGAGGCACGACCTGTCGTGCGAAACGCTGTACCTGGTCGACGTCGAATCCGGGCGGCCAGTAGATGAAGGTGTCGAATCCGCCGGAGTGCGCGAGGTCGGCGATGATGCCCGCCCACTCCTCGGGCGAGCCGTGGATCGGGTCGGTGCCCCGCGGATTCGGGTGCAGCGCCCGGTCGCTCACCACCCCGGGCAGCGCGGCCAGCCGGGCGATGGCGCGCGGGTCGCGGTCGTGCGCGCGGGCGGCGGCGTCGATGCGGGCATTGGCGGCGGCCCACTGCTCCCACGGCATCCAATTGGGCAGTGGCGCAACCCATCCGTCGGCGGTCGCGCCGATCAGATCGAGGGCGTGCGGGCCCATGGCCCCCAGCCAGATCCCGATCCGGTGCACGGGCGCGGGCCCGCCTTCGATGCCCTGCACGGTGTATTCGGTGCCGATCACCGACACCGGCTGGGCCGGCCGCCATTCGGCCCGGATGATGGCGATGCCCTCGGCGATGGCCATGAGCGCGGCCCGGCCCTTGCGGGCGGGTCCGCCCATGGCCACCACGCCGCTCTCGAAAGCGCCCGCCCCCAAACCCAATTCGAAGCGGCCGCCGCTGAGGATGTCGAAGGTGGCGGCCTGTTTGGCGAGCATGGCGGGTGTGCGCAGCGGCAGGTTCGCGACCCCGGGATAGAGGCTGACCCGCCCGGTCGCGGCGAGGCAGGCCCCGATGACGGCGAAGGCGTCGCCGAACTGCGCGTTGTAGGGGTGGTCCTGGATGCCGACCAGATCGAGTCCCTCGGCGTCGGCGGCCAGGGCCATGTCGATGACGTCCGGCAGCGCGGACGCGACGGGCGGGATCGAAATACCGAACCGGGCCTGCATCGAACCTCCTCACCAGCGGAAATCCATGAATCGATCTTCGTGTGCGGCCCCGCGCAACCCCGGCATTTCGGACGTCCGGCCCGCACCCGGGCGTGTCTGGGCCGCATCTCGGCGGACGCGTTCGTCCCGCCACGGATGCGGGTATAGCCGACGTGGAAGTGGATATCGTCCGCGAGAGGAGGCGGTCGCCCATGAACGAGCGGGACACGGTGCGCGCGCTGCTGGACCGGGCCGGCACCGGCTATGCCGCCGAGGCCGGCATCCATCTGGCCGACAAGCCCGCGCCGCTCTACCAGCTGCTGACGCTGGCGCAGCTGCTCAGCACCCGGATCTCGGCCCGCATCGCGGTGGCCGCCGCCCGCGAACTCCGGACCTCCGGTTACACCACCCCGCGGCACGTGGCCGAGGCGGAATGGTCGGATCTGGTCGCCGCGCTCGGCCGCGCCCATTACGTCCGCTACGACGAATCCAACGCGACCCGCCTGATCGCCAACGCCACCGCGCTGCTCGAGCGGTGGCACGGCGATATGCGCGGGCTCGCAACCGAATCGGGCCACGACCCCGCCGCGCTGTCGCGCTTGCTCCAGGAGTTCCGGGGCATCGGCCCGGTCGGTGCGGACATCTACCTGCGTGAAGTGCAGGACATCTGGACGTGGGTACGACCCTGGTTCGACGATCGGGCCCGGCAGGGCGCGAGTGAACTGGGCCTGCCGGCCGATCCGTCGGCGCTCGCCGACCTCGCTCCGCCCGGTCACGCCGCCGAGCTGGCCGCGGCGCTGGTCCGCGTCACCCTGGACCACGGCCTGAAAGCCGACCTGGGCGTTCGATAAGCGACGCGATTCGGGCGCTGAAACACCGAACGCGGGCGCGCGGAAGGCGCGCGACCGAACCGGAATCCGTCTACGATCCCGGGCGTGAGCTCGAAATCGTCCGGATCGGCCGGGGATTCGCCCGCCGCCGGGCGGATGCGGGCGCGGGACATCGACCGCGTGAACGCCCGCACCCTGCTCGACGCCGCCTACGCGGAGGGCGAGCTCGGGGCCGAGGAGTATCACCAGCGATCCGATCAAGCGCAGTCCGCGCAGACCCTCGGCGAATTGCAGCGGCTCATCGCCGATCTGCAGCCGAGCACCAAGACCGCGGACCTCGCTCCCGCGCGCAAGTGGTCGCGGCGGCCCGCCTCGGGCGGGTACCCGCCCCGGACTCGGGCCCGCGATGCCGATCGGCAGGCCACCTGCGTGCTGCTCGACGCCGCGCTCGCGGATGGGCAGCTGACCGCCGCCGACCACCGCACCCTCACCGAACTCGCCGGTGAGGCCCGGACTCTCGGCGAGTTGTCCCAGCTCACCGAGGATCTGCAGCGCCAGGCCGACGCCGCCCCGGACCCGGTCCCGCCGAAGTCGCGGCGCGAGAACTGGTTTGCCGCGGGCGTCGCCGCGCTGAGCATCGCCGTGGCGGTGGGCACCTTCGTGGCCGTGGCCCGCCCCGCCACCCCGCCCGCCGGGCCGCCCGCGGTGGACCTGGGCATCATCCAGCCGCTGGTGCTGCCCCGGCCGAAACTCACCGAGGCCGAGGGCATCTCGTACTTCCGCGACGTCTACCGGGCCAAATTCGGTGACACCGTGGTCGACGAGCTGGACTTCTACCCAGGCTACGCGGTGTTCACGCGCGCGACGCAGGCCAATCGGAAGGTGCACTACAACTACTTCGGTGGTTTCGACCAGACCGACCAACCCCAGACCCGGGACCCGAAGACCCCGACCGTGGACCTGGCGGCCTTGAACGTGCCCGCCGTCGCGGCGCTGGCGGCCCAGGCTCCCGCGCTCACCAAGGTCGATCAGGGCGTGGTCAACTACATCGATATCCAGGGCAGCGGCACCGGCCCGGTGGTCCGGATCTACGTCGGAAACCAGGCCAAGGAGTCCGGCTACGTCGAGGCCGCCCTCGACGGCCGGGTCACGCGCACCGTGGCGTTCGGGGGATAGGCGAGACCATGGCTGACGCACGCTCCCAAGCAGTCCGGGCCCGCGACACCGATCGCGTGGACGCCTGCACCCTGCTCGATGCGGCTCGCGACGCGGGCGAGCTCACCGAGGCCGAACACGCGCACCGGACCGCGAAAGCCATGGCGGCCAAGACCTTCGGCGATCTGGACGCGGTGCTCGACGATCTGCAGATCCCGGCCAATCTGGTGAATTCGCCGGTGGTGCGGGCGAATCGGCGCGGCCCGTCCACCCGCTGGAAGGTGGCGGCCGCGATCATGGTGGCGGCCGCCGTGCTGGGCGCGTTGGCGGGCTGCGTGTCCCGGGTCGCCGCGCCGAAGCCGGACCTGCCGGATCCGACCACGGGTCAGGGCCTGGCCAGTTTCGTCGAGGCCTACAAGGATCATTTCGGCGACACCAAGGCCGATGAGATCACCCTGTTCCCCACCTACGCGGTGATCGAGCGGCGTCCGGCGGATCCGGCCGCGCCGCGCGACGACTACTACCGCTACGACGGTGGTTTCCGGACGATCGGCGATATTCCCCGGTCGCCGGGCACCGACATCATCGACCTGTCGGTCCTGGATCTGAAGCGGATCGCGGGACTGCTGGCGGGGGCTCCGCAATCGGCCGGGGTGCCGAACGGCAGAATCAGTCATGTCACCATCGCGCGCGGCAAGGACGGCGGTCCGACGGTCACCGTCTACGTCGCTGACGGTCCCAAGAGCGGTTACTTCAAGGTCACCGCGACCGGTGAGCCGATCATGATCAACCTGCCCAGCTGAACGATCGCGATTCCACCAAGAATTTTTTTCCGGTTCGTGGAATAGATGACGTGCGCCTCCGGTTGGGACAGGTCAGCAAGGTTGAGCGAGTTGGACTCAAGTTCAAGTTGCGCGCCGCGGGAAGCGGGTGCAGGATTGAGCCGACCACGCTCAGTGTTACTGAGATGCAGTGCCCTCGGCACTCATGTTCGCCAACGTAGGAGGAATCACCATGGCTCGTGCGGTCGGTATCGACCTCGGGACCACGAACTCTGTCATCGCCGTTCTCGAAGGCGGCGAGCCGGTCGTCGTGGCCAACTCGGAAGGATCGCGGACCACCCCCTCGGTCGTCGCGTTCGCCAAGAACGGTGAGGTGCTCGTCGGGCAGCCCGCCAAGAACCAGGCCGTCACCAACGTCGACCGCACCATCAAGTCCGTCAAGCGCCACATGGGCGAGGACTGGTCGGTCGAGATCGACGGCAAGAAGTACACCCCGCAGGAGATCTCCGCGCGCACGCTGATGAAGCTGAAGCGCGACGCCGAGGCCTACCTGGGTGAAGAGATCACCGACGCCGTGATCACCGTCCCCGCCTACTTCGAGGACGCGCAGCGCCAGGCCACCAAGGAGGCCGGCCAGATCGCGGGCCTGAACGTCCTGCGCATCGTCAACGAGCCGACCGCGGCCGCGCTGGCCTACGGCCTGGACAAGGGCGACAAGGAACAGACCATCCTGGTCTTCGACCTCGGCGGCGGCACCTTCGACGTCTCGCTGCTGGAGATCGGCGAGGGCGTCGTCGAGGTTCGCGCCACCTCCGGTGACAACCACCTCGGTGGCGACGACTGGGACGAGCGCATCGTCAGCTGGCTGGTCGACAAGTTCAAGGGCACCTCGGGCATCGACCTGACCAAGGACAAGATGGCCATGCAGCGCCTGCGTGAGGCTGCCGAGAAGGCCAAGATCGAGCTGTCGTCCTCGCAGTCGACCTCGATCAACCTGCCCTACATCACCGTCGACGCGGACAAGAACCCGCTGTTCCTCGACGAGCAGCTGACCCGCGCCGAGTTCCAGAAGATCACCTCCGATCTGCTGGACCGCACCCGCAAGCCGTTCGCCTCGGTCATCAAGGACGCCGGCATCTCGGTCGGCGACATCGACCACGTGGTGCTCGTCGGTGGCTCCACCCGTATGCCCGCCGTCTCCGACCTGGTCAAGGAACTGACCGGCGGCCAGGAGCCGAACAAGGGCGTGAACCCGGACGAGGTCGTCGCCGTCGGCGCCGCCCTGCAGGCCGGTGTGCTCAAGGGTGAGGTCAAGGACGTCCTGCTGCTCGATGTCACCCCGCTGTCGCTGGGCATCGAGACCAAGGGTGGCGTGATGACCAAGCTCATCGAGCGCAACACCACCATTCCGACCAAGCGCTCGGAGACCTTCACCACGGCCGACGACAACCAGCCGTCCGTGCAGATCCAGGTCTTCCAGGGTGAGCGCGAGATCGCCTCGCACAACAAGCTGCTCGGCTCGTTCGAGCTGACCGGCATCCCGCCGGCCCCGCGCGGCGTGCCGCAGATCGAGGTCACCTTCGACATCGACGCCAACGGCATCGTCCACGTCACCGCCAAGGACAAGGGCACCGGCAAGGAGAACACGATCAAGATCCAGGACGGCTCCGGCCTGTCCAAGGAGGAGATCGACCGCATGGTGAAGGACGCCGAGGCGCACGCTGCCGAAGACAAGCAGCGTCGCGAGGAGGCGGAGACCCGCAACCAGGCCGAGTCGCTGGTGCACCAGACCGAGAAGTTCATCAAGGACAACGAGGACAAGGTCCCGGCCGACGTCAAGACCAAGGTCGAGGCGGCCATCGCCGAAGCCAACGACGCGCTGAAGGGCACCGACATCTCGGTCATCAAGACCGCGGTGGAGAAGCTCGCCACCGAGTCGCAGGCGCTGGGCCAGGCCATCTACGAGGCTTCCGCCGCGGACCAGGCCGCCCAGGGCAACGGCGCGGGCGCGCCCGAGTCCGACGACACCGTCGTGGACGCCGAGGTCGTCGAGGAGCCTGAGAAGAAGTGACGAACCAGAACCCGGACAACATGGTCGATCCGGCCACGGGTGAGGTGCTCGAGGCCGCGGCGGATACCGCCGCGGCCGTCGGGGCCGAGGGGACTCCCGAGGTCAGCGAGGATGCCCTCGCCGACGCGATCACGGCCGAACTGGCCGAGCGCACCTCCGATCTCCAGCGTCTGACGGCGGAGTACGCGAACTACCGCCGGCGGGTCGAGCGGGACCGCAAGGTCACCATCGACACCGCCAAGGCCGCGGTGGTCAGCGAATTGCTGCCCGTGCTCGACGATCTGGATCGTGCTCGTGCGCACGGTGACCTCGACAACGGGCCGCTCAAGTCGGTCGCGGACAAGCTGGTCACCGCCCTGCAGAAGCAGGGTCTCGAGGAATTCGGTTCGGAGGGTGAGCCTTTCGACCCGACCCTGCACGAGGCCGTGCAACACGAGGGCAGCGGTGCGGATCCCGTGCTCGGCATGGTGATGCGCAAGGGCTACCGCTTCGGCGATCGCGTGCTGCGGCACGCGCTGGTCGGCGTCACCGACGGTGTGGCGGACCTGGCTGCGACGCAGCCGGATTCGCAGAACGCTGGCACCGATGCCGCTGGCACTGATTAACAGCAATCGGACGCACCCGGTGTCCGCGACGGCACCGAAAGCGTCCTCGACCACACAGAAAGGAGGAGATGCCCGGTGAATCGAGAGTGGCTCGAGAAGGACTTCTACAAGGATCTGGGTGTTTCCTCCGGCGCCACCCAGGACGAGATCAAGAAGGCCTACCGCAAGCTGGCCCGTGACCTGCACCCGGACAAGAACCCCGGGGACAGTCAGGCCGAGGAGCGGTTCAAGGCCGTCAGCGAGGCGAACGCCGTGCTGTCGGATCCGGAGAAGCGCAAGGAGTACGACGAGGCCCGCAAGCTGTTCGCGGGCGGCGGTTTCGGCCGCGGCGGATTCCCGCCCGGGGGCGGCTACGGCCAGCCCGGCGGCGGGTTCTCCGGCGGCGAGTTCAACCTGGGTGACATCTTCGGGGCCGGCGCCGGTGGCGCCGGGGCCGACGGTGGCCTGGGTGACCTGCTGGGCGGACTGTTCAATCGTGGTGGCACGCGGGCATCCTCGCGTCCCCGGCGCGGTTCCGACGTGGAGACCGAGACGACCCTCGGCTTCCGCGAAGCCGCCCAGGGCGTGACCGTTCCGCTGCGCATGACCAGTCCGGCCGCCTGCACCACCTGCCACGGCAGCGGCGCCAAGCCGGGCACCAGCCCGCGAGTGTGCCCGCACTGCAATGGGTCCGGAGTCGTCAGCCGGAACCAGGGCGCGTTCGGCTTCAGCGAGCCGTGCGAGGACTGCCGGGGCACCGGGTCGATCATCGACGACCCGTGCGTCGACTGCCGCGGCTCGGGCATCCAGAACCGGACCCGCACCATCACCGTGCGCATTCCCCCGGGCGTGCGCGACGGGCAGCGGATCCGGCTGGCCGGTCAGGGCGAGGCGGGCCTGCGCGGCGCGCCTCCCGGCGACCTGTACGTCACCGTGCACGTCAGCCAGGACAAGGTCTTCGGCCGCAATGGCGACGACCTGACCCTGGTGCTGCCGGTGTCCTACGCCGAACTGGTGCTGGGCACCACGGTGTCCGTGCCGACCCTGGACGGCCGCGTGGGCGTCAAGGTGCCGCCCGGCACCGCCGACGGCCGCACCCTGCGGGTGCGCGGGCGCGGTGTGCCCAAACGCGACGGCGCCGCCGGTGACCTGCTGGTCACGGTGAAGGTCGCGGTGCCGCAGAAACTGGAGGACGATGCCACCGAGGCGCTGCGGCGCTACGCGGAGGCGGAGAAGACCAGTGGGTTCGATCCCCGTGCGGGATGGGCAGGTGCGTAATGAGTTCCGATCCGAAGAAGGCCGAGGCGCAGTACTTCCTGATCTCGGTGGCCGCGCAGCTGGCGGGCATGCACGCCCAGACGCTGCGCACCTATGACCGGCTGGGTCTGGTCACGCCGCAACGCACGTCGGGCGGCGGGCGGCGCTACTCGGACCGGGATGTGGAGCTGCTCCGCGAGGTGCAGCGCCTGTCCCAGGACGAGGGCGTGAACCTGGCCGGCATCAAACGGATCATCGAACTCACCAACCAGGTGGACGAGCTGCAGCAGCGGGTGAGCGAGCTGACCGCCGAGATGGAAAGGCTGCGGGCCGGTTATCGGCCCGCGCACCTGACCCCTCAGCCCAGCACGGCTCTCGTGGTGTGGCAGCCCCGAAACCGGCGTAAGCCGCAGTAGGGAAGCAAGCAGGAAGGCGGTGTCCCCGGGTGGGGCACCGCCTTCTCGCACGCTCGGGCGCCGGTGTCCCGCTGAGTGGACTTCACCGTCCCGCTGAGTGGGCACCGTCTTCGGTCGTTCGCCCGGTCGCGATGGTTGCGGCCGGTGTGCTGAATTGCGGTAAGGGACCGCGTGATTGGTGTTCTCCGGTGGCTGCATTAATAACAAACCGACCGGATGGTTATTAATTCCTGCCGATCGTGAGTTTTGTCCGTATGCTGCAGGGGAATTCATGGCATGACGGAGTTGCGGTGGGATCGCTGTTTTCCTGAGTCTTGCAAAACGGATCAGCCAGAATCGACGACTGAAAACCCGTGTCGTGCGGCGTGTTCTAGTTGATCAGTCGGTTTTCGGCTCGGAAGCCCCGCAACGTTCACGTTTTCGAGGAATAAAGGGCCCGTTATTGAAACGTCCCGTTCCGTTGCTGGCTAACCTCGCCTACACTTGCTTGGCAACGGCTGCTGTCGAGTGTCCCGCAGCACTTCACTCGCCGGTCACGCCTGCGTTCGATTGCGAAATGGGGTTGTGACACAAATGGATTCGCGGACCGTCGCATTGATAAGAACAACGTTCAAGGCGGTTGCTGCGGAAGATGGTGGCCCCGAGAAACTCGCGCGATCGTTCTACGCCATCCTCTTCACGGAGTACCCCCACGTGCGGGACTTCTTCCCCGCCGCCCTGGACGCCCAACGCGACCGGCTGGTCAAGGCCATCGCCTACGTGGTCGACCGGCTCGAGGAACCCGACCGGCTGCTGCCCTTCCTGGCCCAGCTCGGCCGCGACCACCGCAAGTACGGCGTGGTGGCCGAACACTATGAGGCCGTGGGGAAATCGCTCAAGAGCGCGCTCGAGGCCTACGCGGGCACCGAGATCTGGACCGACGAGGTCGGCCGCGCCTGGGACGAGGGCATCGGCGTCATCGCCGGCACCATGATCAAGGCCGCCGACGGCGAGACCACCCCGCCGGTGTGGACCGGCACCGTGATCGAGCACCGTGAAGTGCTGCGCAACCTGGCCGTCGTCCGCCTGAAGCTGGACCAGCCCATGCAGTACGCGGCCGGTCAGTACATGAGCGTGCAGATCCCGTCCCGCCCGCGCATGTGGCGGTACCTGTCCCCGGCCATCCCCGCCAATGCCGACGGCGAACTGGAATTCCATATTCGCGGCGTCACCGGCGGCTGGGTCAGCCCGGCCATGGTCGGGCACAGCCGGGTCGGCGAGCAGTGGCTGATCGGATCGCCGCTGGGCGGTCTCGGGGTGCCCCGCAACACCCGCCGCAAGATGCTGATGGTCGGCTGCGGCACCGGCATCGCGCCGCTGCGCGCCCAGCTCATGGCCATGACCGCGCGCCGATCCAACCCCAAGGTGGATCTGTTCGTCGGCGGCCACTACCCGTGCGACCTCTACGACCTCGAGGTGCTCAGCCAATTGGCCTGCGCCAACAAGTGGCTCACCGTGCACCCGGTCACCGAGTCCACCGAGAACCCGTGGTGGCACTTCGACAATTCCGAGGAGACCCGCGAGTACCCGGGACTGCAGCCCCGGGTGGTGGGTCAGATCGGCAAGATCGTGGCGAGCCACGGCTCCTGGGACGACCGCGACGTGCAGATCGTGGGAGCCCCGTCCATGGTGCAGACAACCAAGTTCCGGCTGATGGCGGCCGGCACCTCCACCGAGAACATCCGGCACGACCCGCTGTTCTGAGACTCCGAGCTCCGCTCGCGCGCTCAGAACCCTTCGTAGCGAATGGCTTCCGCCGGGGCGCCGATGGCGACGAGCTGGTCGATGGTGTTGCGCACCATGGCCGCGCCGCCGCACACCAGGATCTGGTGGTGGTCCAGGGGGCCGAACCGCTCCGGAATGTCGGCGATGGTGCCCGGCATCATCTCCTCCGGCTGGAAGCCGATGTCGACGCGGCACTGCTCGTACCAGGTGTCGACGAAGTCCGGGTCGTACTCGTCCTGCACCACGGGAACCACGGTGAGCCAGGGCATTTCGCCGGTCAGCAGGTAGAGCATGTCGGAGGCGTACAGGTCGCGCGGGTAGCGCGCCCCGACGAACAGGTGGGTGCGCGGCGGCTGCTCCCGGCGCGAAAGATCCAGCAGCAGCGCGCGCATCGGTGCCAGCCCGACCCCGTCGGCGATCATGACCACCTCGGTGGCGTCCGGCTCCACCGCCAGCCAGCCGCCCGGCGCGCTGATCCGCCATTCGTCACCGGGATGGGAATCGGCCACGATGGAACCGCTGCACCATCCGCCCGGCACGGTCCGCACATGGAATTCCAGCTTGCCGTCCAGCGACGGCGGCAGCGCGGAGTACAAGCGGCGCACCATGTTCGGGTGCTGCGGCGTGCGCACCTCCACCGACTGTCCCGCCGCGAACGGCACGAACTCGCCGATCAGCCGCACCACCGTGGTGTCCTCACGCAACCGGTGCGCGCCGACGACCGTGGCGGTCCACTCGGTCTGCGCGTCCAGGGGAATCGCGCCGGTCTCATCAGGGCCGATCGTCAAAACAACTCCTGCTCTGTTCCATTTGCCTTCGCTTCGCTTCGGCGGGTTCGCGGCCCCGAGGTCTCGATTCTTCCCTCCTCCGCTCCTCCGCTCCTCCGCTTCGCTCCGTCGCTCCGTCAGTCCAGAATCGAGACGGCTGCGAACCTTCGGGCGGGTGGGTTGCGGGTGGTTGAAACCGAACTCGCAGTGGCACAACGAATTTCGTAGGTATCACACCGGGTCTGAACTTATTGCCGATTCCGGTGCTCCCACCGCGAGCAGGGCTCGCTTGGTGTCGGCGATCATGCGGGCGGAACCGGCGATCTGGATCTGCCGGTCGGCCCAGGCGCCGAAGCTGGCCACCACCGCGCCCAGGTTCCCGATCAGTCGCCGGTGCATGCCGAAGGGCGGGTCGGCGGGCGGGTAGGGGTGCCACCAGGGGTTGGTCTCGTTCTCACAGACCGGGATCACGGTGAGCCACGGGTTGGACTGCGAGAGCTGCCACATGTTCTCCACGTCGTAGAGATCGCACGGGTAGCGGCCGCCCATGAACAGGTGCACGCGCGGGTTGATGCCGCGCCGCCCCATCTCGATGAGCTGCGCCCGCAGCGGTGCGATGCCGGTGCCCGCGCCGATCATGAGCACGTCCTTGCGGCGACTCAGGTCGACGTGCAGGCCGCCGAGCGGGGCGGCGATCATCCAGCGGTCGCCGACCTGGGTCTCGTTCACGATGCCGGGGCTGACCCAGCCGGTCCGGACCTTGCGCACGTGGAATTCGATCTCGCCGTACGGGTTGGTGGGGATGGCGGGCGACAGGTAGCGCCACATCTTGGGCCGCTGCGGGATGGCGACCGGTACGTACTGCCCGGCCTGGTAGGGGATCGGGGTGTCGGTCTGCAGGCGCACGATGGCCAGATCGTCCACCACCTTCCGGTGCCCGACCACCGTCGCCTCCCAATAGGGCTGCGACTTATCGGAATTCGCTCCGATGGCCATGGACGCCGAGATCAGGATGGTGATGTCGCGCCAGCCCGCCTCGAGCGGCCGCGACCAATTGGCGGCCCCGTTGTAGCTGCGGAAGGCCGACAGCAGGGCGCGGCCGGCGATGTCGTAGTGCGCGGCCTCCACTCCGTACTTGCGGTGGTCGCGCGCGAGTTGCTCGAGGAAGCGCTGCGCGCGATCCCAGTCCTCCAGATTGTCGAGCACGAACGAGATGGCCGTGACCAACCGTTTCGCCTGCATGTCCATGGCGGAGGGGAACAGTTCCCGCAGGGCGGGGATCTCCGCGAAAAGATGACCGTAGAACGCGCTGATCAGCCGTTCCGGCCCGTTGGGGGCCTCGACGACTGTCCGAAAGTTTGCGCGGACCAGCGCTGCCGAACGCGCATCCACGACGTCGAGCTTTCCTTCCTGTGCAACTACCCCGAACCGCCTGCTGCCAGGCGGCCCTCCGCGTCAAGTATCCCTTAAAACCCGGTGGTCGCACGGATATAGCCGGAGGTGGATCGATTTCCGTAACCCGGGGTTCAGATCACCAGCACCGTCTTGCCGCGCGCACCCGACGCGCCGATCATGGCGGGCGCGTCGGCCAGCGGCGGCAGATTGCGGATCGGCACCGTCAGATCGCCGGTCGCGACCAGGCGCAGCAGTTCGCTCAATTCGGCCGCGCCGCCGCGGGATTGGAGGTTGCCGCCGGTGATGCCGCGCGCCGTCAGATCGGCCTCGTCGGCCGATCCGATGGTCGAGTAGGCGTGGCCGCCCCGCCGCACCAGGCTCGCGTTGTCGGCGAAGACCGGCGGCGGGCTGACCAGATCGAAGACCGCGTCGATGCCGTCCGGATCGGTGATCCGCACCGAATCGGCGACCGACAACCGCGCGGCCTCGGCGTGCGTGGGCGAGTCGGTGACGGTCATGCGCCCGTAGTTCACCACCTCCGTCGCGCCGAGCCGGATCATCCGGTCGGTGTCGTCGGGGCGGGCGGTCGCGATGACGTGCGCCCCGGCCATCGCCGCGAGCTGCACCAGGTAGGAACCGACGCCGCCGGACGCGCCGACGATCAGCACCCGCTGTCCGCGCTGGACTCCGGCGGCGTGCAGCAGGTCCAGGGCGGTGATGCCCGCGGTCGGCAGCGCGGCCGCCCGCACCGCGGTGACCTCGTCGGGGAGCTTGACCAGGGTGTCGCCATCGGCGGCCACCAGGTATTCGGCGAAGGTGCCGTGCCCGAGCGGCGGCGACAGGAACTTGCCGACCACGCGGTCGCCGATGTCGAAATCGTCGACGCCCGCGCCCACCGCGCTGACTGTGCCCGCGCCGTCGACGCCGGGGATCATCGGAAAGTCGTGGGGGAGTTGACCGTCCAGGAAGCCGTCGATGATCCGCTGGTCGAGGGGGTTCACCCCGGCCGCCTCCAGGTGGATCTGGATCTGGCCCGGCCCGGCCTCCGGGACCGGCATGTCGGCGGGTTCGGGCGACCCACCGAATTCTCGGACGACGATCGCGCGCATTGCTGCTCCATTCGTTCGGGCGAACCGGGATGGATGAGCGGGTGTGATGCGTCAACGAATGGGGCCATCGTACGCGTAGCGTGTGGAGGGGCTCCTGGCCGTGAGAGAAAGGGCCTTGGTCTCTGGTGTCACCGCCGGAAATTGGTCAGACTTGAGCGGAACAGACTCAACTTCTACCGCGTTGTAGACAGCAACGACTAGTAGGAAGGTGACAGTGGACTCGTTCAATCCCACCACCAAGACCCAGGCGGCCCTGACCGCCGCGCAACAGGCGGCCTCGGTCGCCGGTAACCCGGAGATCCGTCCGGCTCACTTGCTGGTGGCGTTGCTGGATCAGACCGACGGCATCGCCGCCCCCTTGCTCAAGGCCGTCGCCGTCGATCCGGCCACGGTCCGGCGTGAGGCCCAGGAGATCGTGGATCGCCTGCCACGCGCCACGGGCGCCACCACCACACCCAACTTCGGCCGCGAGGCCATCGCCGCGCTCACCTCCGCGCAGCACCTGGCCACCGAGCTCGGCGACGAGTACGTCTCCACCGAGCACCTCGTCTACGGCTTGGCCGCAGGCGATTCCGATGTCCAGCAGCTGCTGCTGAAGTACGGCGCGACCGCGGACGCGCTGCGCGAGGCGTTCACCGCCGTGCGCGGCAACGCCCGCGTCACCTCGCCGGATCCCGAGGGCTCGTACCAGGCGCTGGAGAAGTACTCCACCGACCTGACCGCCGCCGCTCGCGAGGGCAAGCTGGACCCGGTCATCGGGCGCGACACCGAGATTCGCCGCGTCGTGCAGGTGCTGAGCCGTCGCACCAAGAACAACCCGGTGCTGATCGGCGAGCCCGGCGTCGGCAAGACCGCCATCGTCGAGGGTCTGGCCCAGCGCATCGTCGCGGGCGACGTCCCCGAATCGCTGCGCGGCAAGAAGCTGGTGTCGCTGGACCTGGGCGCGATGGTCGCGGGCGCGAAGTACCGCGGCGAGTTCGAGGAGCGGTTGAAGGCCGTGCTGGAGGAGATCAAATCCTCTGCCGGGCAGATCATCACGTTCATCGACGAGCTGCACACCATCGTGGGCGCGGGCGCGACCGGCGAATCCGCCATGGACGCCGGCAACATGATCAAGCCCATGCTGGCCCGCGGCGAACTGCGTCTGGTCGGCGCCACCACCCTCGACGAGTACCGCCAGCACATCGAGAAGGACCCGGCCCTGGAACGCCGGTTCCAGCAGGTGCTGGTCGGCGAGCCGTCCGTCGAGGACACCGTCGGCATCCTGCGCGGGCTCAAGGAGCGCTACGAGAACCACCACCACGTGCGGATCACCGACTCCGCGCTGGTGGCGGCCGCGACCCTGTCCGACCGCTACATCACTTCCCGGTTCCTGCCGGACAAGGCGATCGACCTGGTCGACGAGTCGGCCTCGCGGCTGCGCATGGAAATCGATTCCCGCCCGGTGGAAATCGACGAGATCGAGCGCGTCGTGCGACGGCTCGAGATCGAGGAGGTGGCGCTGGCCAAGGAGACCGACGAGGCGTCCAAGGCGCGCCTGGAGAAGCTGCGTTCCGAACTCGCCGACGACCGCGAGAAGCTCAACCAGTTGATGACCCGCTGGCAGAACGAGAAGCAGGCCATCGACGCGGTCTCGGTGCTGAAGGAGGAGCTGGAGTCGCTCAAGGGCGAGTCCGAGCGGGCCGAGCGCGACGGCGACTACAACAAGGCCGCCGAACTCCGGTACGGGCGAATCCCTAAGCTGGAGAAGGAACTCGCCGAGGCCGAGGCCAAGGCGAAGACCGCCGCGGACGGTGACGTCATGCTCAAGGAGGAGGTCGGGCCGGACGATATCGCCGAGGTGGTGTCGTCGTGGACCGGTGTCCCCGTGGGCAAGATGATGGAGGGCGAGACCCAGAAGCTGCTGCGCATGGAGGACGAGCTGGGCGGCCGGGTCGTGGGGCAGAAGGAAGCGGTGCAAGCCGTTTCGGATGCCGTGCGCCGGGCGCGGGCCGGGGTCGCCGACCCCAACCGCCCGACCGGTTCCTTCATGTTCGTCGGCCCGACCGGCGTCGGTAAGACGGAGCTGGCGAAGGCGTTGGCGGACTTCTTGTTCGACGACGAACGTGCCATGGTTCGCATCGACATGAGCGAGTACAGCGAGAAGCACTCGGTGGCCCGCTTGGTCGGCGCGCCCCCCGGCTACGTCGGCTACGACCAGGGCGGCCAGCTCACCGAAGCCGTGCGGCGCCGCCCGTACACGGTGGTCCTGTTCGACGAGATCGAGAAGGCCCACCCGGACGTCTTCGACATCCTGCTGCAGGTGCTCGACGAAGGCCGGCTGACCGACAGTCAGGGCCGCACCGTCGACTTCCGCAACACCATCCTCATCCTGACCTCGAATCTGGGTGCGGGCGGTGACCGGGACACGGTCATGAACGCGGTCCGCCGCGCCTTCAAGCCGGAGTTCCTGAACCGGCTCGACGACGTGGTCATGTTCCACGCCCTCGACGAGGAACAGCTGGAGCGGATCGTCGACATCCAGCTGAACCAGCTGCAGAAGCGGCTCGCTCAGCGCCGCCTCACCCTGGACGTGTCCGACTCGGCCCGCTTCTGGCTGGCCGGGCGCGGCTACGACCCGGCCTACGGCGCGCGCCCGCTGCGTCGCCTGATCCAGCAGGCCATCGGCGACTCGCTCGCCAAGGAACTGCTGGCCGGGGAGGTGCAGGACGGCGACACGGTGAAGGTGAACGTCACCCCGGACGGTGAGACCCTCATCGTCGGCCGCTGACCGGCTCGAACACCGGCCCCCGCGCGAACGTCGGCTCGCGCGGGGGCCTCGTCGTTTCAGGACCGTTCGGTCGAGTTCGCGGCTGGGTAGCTCCACTCCGCCTACCCTGGAGGCCATGACGAATCCGAGCGATCCGTGGTCGCGGCGGCCGGAACCGGGCCCCGGGGAGGGGCCCGCCGAGCAGGCCGTCCCCGGCGGCCACACCTCGGATAGCGCCGCGGCGTACGGGCCCACCGAGTCCATACCCGCTGGTCCGACCGACTATTTCGGGCAGCAGCCCGGGCCCGAGGCGACCCGGGTGTTCCCGCCCGCGGACGCCGGATGGGGTGGGTACGACACCGGCGGCGGGTACGAGCCGACCGCCGTCTACCCGGGGCAACCGGGGTACGCGCCCTCGGGGGCCTACGGCGCCGCGGGCTATCCGCCCGCGCCCGGCGCACCCGGCTATCCGGGTGGCCAGGGCATGCCGCCGCCGGGCGGCTATCAGCCCGCGGGTTTCCCACAGAATCCGGCGCCGCCCCCGCCGCCGCGCAAGACCACCATGTGGATCGCGCTGGGCCTGGCCGCGATCATCGCGGTCGCCATCGTCGGCGTCGTGGTGGGAACGCTGCTGTCCAACAACGATTCGTCGGACAGCGCCGCCGGACCGAGCACCTCCGGCCTCGCGATGCCGGGCTTCCCGGGCAAGGGCAACACCTCCACTCTGCCGCTACCCAGTGGTGTGCCCACGATTCCGGGCCTGGGCGATCTGGACCAGCTCGGCGCGGACATGGGGACCATCGCCTCCAACGACGGCTCGACGCTCACCATCACCGCTTTGTCCGGCAGCACGGTGACGGTGAAGACCGATGGCAAGACACAGGTAATCTCCCTGGGCAGCACCAAGGTCGCGGACCTTCCGGTCGGCGAAGTGGTGATGGTGCAGGGCGACAAGAACTCCGACGGATCCATTCAGGCGAAACTGATCTTCAGCACGTCCCTGCCGAGCGGGACTCGATGAGCGACAATGCTGTGGGCGTGCCGGGCATGACGCCCTCACTCTGGATAGGGTAGGCGGCGATGACGGCTATATGGTTCGGGCTGGCTGCGATCGCGCTGGTGGGTGCGATCGTGCTGCTCTATTTCGATCGGCTGCAGCGGCAGCGCACCGGGCATGTGCGACAGGTCTGGGCGAAATCCCAGGGCTATACCTATGTTTCGGTGGAGCCCGCGCTCGCCTCCACCTGGCGGCGCGGCGCGCTCGCCAAACTGGGCTACCTGTCCGCGGTGGACGTGGTGTCGGGCAACCGCAAGGGCGAGAAGTTCGTGCTCTTCGATCTGGAGGACGCCGCCACCCTGGTCGCGGTGCGCCGTCAGATCGGCTCGGACATCGATATCGACCTGCGGCTGAAAACCGCGGCGCCGCCGAAGGATCACGATCTGGAGCTGCTCGGCGCCATCGGCGACCGGGTGGTCTTCGCGACCAATCCCGATGTCGCGCGGCACGCGGTGGATCAGCGCATGGTGGCGTTCATCGAGTCGCTGCCCGACGAGGTGCAGCAGCTGTGGTCCGAGGGCAACTGGACGCTCGGCATGCTGCCGGTCGGCGCGGTCTCCAAGGACTGGGAGACCGCCATCGACGCGGTGCTGCGGCTGTCCGGCCTGCTGCACGTGCTGCCGCCGGTCATCAATGCCGAACGCGGCCGCGACGAACTGCCCGAACCCGGCCGCTCGCAAGCGGTTCCCGAGGACGACGGCTACGACGGCCACGACGAGTTCGGCGACTACGCCGACCAGGAGCGCGACCCGCGCGCCCAGCGTCCCGCCCGCGACGACCGCCCGCGCGGTGACGACGACTACGACTCCCCCCTGGTCGGCGATATCGCCGGGGGCGGGGAACCGGACGGCGAGCCCGAAAGCTGGCGTCCCGCACTGAAAGTCGTGCCGGATCCGCGCAATCGCCCGCGCCGTAACTGGCCGCCTGCCCCCGAGGGCGAGCAGGACCGCTACGACGCCGACGGCCCGGACCACGAAGACCGTTGGGACGAACCGGAATCCGGTGCTCCCCGGCGCGAGGAATCGGATCCCGACCGCGAGCCCGAGGAGGGCTGGCGCCGGGATCAGGGCCGCAGCGCCCCGCCCGGCGGACCCTTCCATCCGGGCTTCCGCCCCTACCAGGGACCCGCGCCGAGATGACGCCTCGGCCGTGTCTACGCGCGGCGCGCCGCAGTCACCGGGTGTCTGCGCGAATTCGCCGCGTGTGGGTCGGCCAGGGACCAGAATGAGGGCGCAGTTCAGGTCATCGCCGACCACTCCCCGATCGTGCGAGTGATGGGCCGTCGATGACCGAGAGTTCCCCTGACCAGGTGCGCCTGCCGGGCGCTCGCCGTCCGGTGGCCTTGGTCACCGGGCCGACCTCCGGCATCGGCAAGGCGTACGCCACCCGGCTCGCCGCCCTCGGCTACGACCTGGTGCTGGTGGCGCGGGATGAGGAGCGGCTGGCCGCGCTGGCCCACGACCTGCGGGTGCGGTTCGCCGCGCGCGCCGAGACGCTGCCCGCCGATCTGAGCCGGGCGGCGGATCGCGACCGGGTGGCCGCACGCCTGGCCGAGGGTGTCGAATTCCTGGTCAACAATGCCGGATTCGGCATGTCGGGTGAGTTCTGGACACAGGGCGCCGACGCCCTGCAGCACCAACTCGATGTGAACGTCACCGCCGTCGTGCAGCTCACCCGGGCGGCCCTGCCGCCCATGCTGCACGCGGCCAGGGGCACCGTGGTGAATGTGGCCAGCGTCGCGGGCCTGATCTCCGGACGGGGATCGACCTATTCGGCCTCCAAGGCCTACGTCGTATCCTTTTCCCAAGGGCTGGCCGGCGGGCTGGCCGGAACCGGAGTCCGGGTGCAGGCCTTGTGCCCGGGATTCGTCCGCACCGAATTCCATGAGCGAGCCGGCATCGAGATGGCCTCGCTACCGCGACCCCTGTGGTTGAACGTGGACGAGGTGGTGGCCGGTTCGCTGCATGATCTGGAGAGAGACCGGGTGATCAGCGTGCCCGGACTGCAGTACAAAGCGATCGTCGCGATCGCCGGGCTCATCCCACGAACCCTGGTGACCCGCCTGAACCGGGGCCTGTTCAACGCACGCGGAAGGACATAGACACAGCAATGCAGGTAACGACGACCGACCGGGACAGACTCGCGGCTCTGGTGCGCGAACTCGCCGTCGTCCACGGGCGGGTGACCCTGTCCTCGGGCAAGGAAGCCGACTACTACGTGGACCTGCGCCGCGCCACCCTGCACCACGAGGCCGCCCCGCTGATCGGCAAGCTGCTGCGGGAGCTCGTGGCGGATTGGGACTTCGACGCGGTGGGCGGGCTCACCATGGGCGCCGACCCGGTGGCGGCCGCGGTCCTGCACGCCCCGGGCCGCCCGATCGACGCCTTCGTGGTGCGCAAGGCCGCCAAGACCCACGGCATGCAGCGCCAGATCGAGGGCCCCGACATCGTGGGCAAGCGGGTGCTGGTGGTCGAGGACACCACCACCACCGGCAACTCCCCGATCACCGCGGTGCGCGCGCTACGTGAGGCGGGCGCGATCGTGGTCGGCGTGGCCACCGTGGTGGACCGTGAGACCGGCGCGGACGGCATCATCGCCGCCGAAGGTCTGGAATATCGCTCGATTCTGGGCCTGAAGGACCTCGCCCTGGGGTAGGACTTATGTCCCTGGTGTCAGGGTGTGTCCTTACCGGACGGTTAACCAGACTTGGCTCTGGGCTGAAACCTAGCTCTGGGTTAGCCTGGTCCTGGTCTTACGTCCGACAACGGTGTCGACAAATGATTGTGCGAAGGGTCGTGTGAGTCACCTGTGGTGAGCATTGCAATCAACAAGGGTCAGCAGAATATTGCGATGCTCGGCATCGGTGCCTATCGGCCCCAGCGCGTCGTCAGCAATGCCGAGGTGTGCGAGGTCCTCGACTCCACGCCGGAGTGGATCTTCGAGCGGACCGGCATTCACAACCGGCGCTGGATCTCCGGCGACGAGACGCTGCGCAGCATGGCGGTAGCCGCGGGTGAGCGGGCGCTGAAGAACACCGGCATCGACCGATCCAAGATCGGCGCCCTGATCCTGGCCTCCTCCAGCTGGCTCAAGCTGACCCCGCACGGCGCCCCGACCGTCGCGTCGGATCTGGGCATCAACGGCATCCCGGCCTTCGACCTGGTCTCCGGCTGCGGCGGTTTCGGCTATGGCCTCGGTGTGGCCGCCGACATGATCCGTTCCGGCTCGGCCGAGTACATCCTGCTCATCGGCGCCGAGACGATGACCGTCGGCCTCGACCCGACCGACCGCGGCACCGCCATGATCTTCGGTGACGGCGCGGGCGCGGTCGTGATCGGTCCCGCCGAGGAGAACGGCATCTCCCCGACCGTGTGGGGCTCCGACGGTGAGAACGCCGAGGCCATCGCGCAGGACGTGGACTTCCTGGAGTTCATGAACAAGGCGCAGCGCCTGCAGGGCACCGATCCGTCGGTCGAGGCAGTCGGCCGGATGTCGCTGCACATGGAGGGCCCCAAGGTCTTCCGCTGGGCCGCCGTCACCCTGCCGCGCGCGCTGTCCAGCGCGATCGAGCTGTCGGGCGTGTCCAAGGACGACATCGAGGTGTTCGTCCCGCATCAGGCGAACGCCCGCATCAACGAGCTCATGCGGAAGAACCTCGGCCTCCCCGACGATCTGCCGATGGCCAATGACATCGAGAACACCGGCAACACTTCCGCGGCCTCGATTCCGCTGGCCATCGAGGAGATGCTGGTGACCGGCAAGGCCAAGGGCGGTCAGCTGGCGCTGCTGCTCGGCTTCGGCGCGGGCCTGTCCTACGCCGGCCAGGTCGCGGTGCTGCCGCCCGCCCCGGCCGAACCCAGCTTCTGATGGCCCGCCCGTTCCGCGCCGCCTTCGTCGGCGCGGCCGCGGTCACCGTCTACGGCGCGGTCACCGGCCGCGAGCGGCTGCAGTGGGTCGCGAAGCCGTTGCTGATGCCGCTGCTGGCCGCCGACGTGGTCGTGAACGGCACACGCCTGGATCCCGCCGACCGCACCGTGCTGCTCGGTTCGCTGGCCGCGGCGACGGTCGGTGACGTTTTGCTCATCGAACCCGATGACGATCGTCGATTGATCGCCGGCGCTTCGTCTTTCGCGGTCATGCAGACCGGCTACTCGTGGCTGTGGTGGCGGCGCGGGGCCCGGCCCCGGCCCGCCATCGCGGGTCAGCGGCTGGGTGCCTGGCTGGGCGCGGCGACGCTCATGCGGTTCAAGGCCCCCACGGTGGCGGTGCCGCTCACCGTGTACGGCGCGACCCTGGGCACCGCCGCCACCCTGGCCTCGGATCCGGAACTGGCGCGCGACGCGAAGAACATCGCGGGCGTGAACGTTCCGAACTCCGATCCGCGCAGCCGATTGGGTCTGGGCGCACTGCTGTTCACCGTGTCCGACGGATTGATCGTGCTGCGCCGCATTTTCGCGCGCGGTGAGAAGTCGCGCCGGATCACCGAGGGCGTCATTCTCGGCACTTATGCGGCGGCGCAATATCTGCTCGCGGATCCGCGCGCGCATCGGTAGGTAAATCGGCGGGTATATCGGTAACCGAATAGGTCACCGTATCCGTCACCCGGAATTCGATACGAAAGAACCCCATCCAGACATTCTGGATGGGGTTCTTTCGTGCGGGATCAGGGCAGGATCTGCGGAACGGAATTCGGGGCGATCGCGCCCACGAGCAGGCCGACCAGCGCGAGCTGCAGGCCGGGGCCGACGGCGCAGAGCGGGATGAGCGGAATTCCGATAATGGTGACGCCACAGATGACGGCGCCGGTCGCGGCTCCGATCACGAAACCGAGCGCGGCGGCATTGGCCATCGGGTCGTGGTTCTGGGCATTCGGGTCGGTGGCGATGTCCTGCGGCTGCGAGATCTCGGCCGCGGCCGGGGTGACATCCGGGGTCACGGGCTGTGCCGCCGCGGGCGCGATGGGCTGGGCGGCGTCGAGCTCGAGGGGCTGGGCGACAGCAGCCGCGGCCACCTGGTCAACCGCGGCGAGCTGCACGATCGGGGCTGCCTGCGGGGCTTCGACCGGCGCGGTGGCGGAAGCCGTTCCCGCGCTGGCGAATGTCGCGGCGACCGCCAGCGGCAATGCCGCGACAACTGCCTTACGACCGAAATTGCGAATAGTGCGACGCATGATTTTTCCTGTCCTCCCGGACCCCCGATGCACGCTGAACTCGTATGGCGTGCAGAACGATTCGCGTTGCCATGGCAACGGAACAAGTTCTATCGGATGTCGGTCCAAGAATCAAGTTCCGATATTTCGCGCCGGCGAAATGAGAATGCGCCTCGAACCGTGTTCGGTCCGAGGCGCATTCGCGGATGCGTCAGTTGGAGACGGTGACGGCGGGCGGATTCCAGCTGCCGTCGACGATCTTCTCGTCGGGCCAATAGGTGCGGATCATCAGATTGAAGTCTCCGGACTCGGGGGCGGGCAGCCAGTTCGATTCCTTTGCCGGTTCCGGCTTTTCGCGCTGGATGTAGATGTCGATCGAACCGTCGGGGTTCTTCGGCAGCAGCTCACCGCGCACCGCGTAGCGGTTGATCGGGTTCTCGACGAAGAAGCCCTTGCCGTCGTACATCGTGACCGACCAGAATCCGTGCACCGGAGGAATCTTGTCGGCGGCGAAGTGCAGCACGTAGTTGTGGGCGGAGTTCAACCGCTGGTTCTTCTCGTCGACGTAGGTGCCCGGGTACAGGGCGTCCTGTGGCAGGTTGGCGCCCAGACCCGCGTAGGCGACGATGGCGCGGGCCGCGTAGTTCGTGCCGTAGTCGCCGATGTCCTTGCGTGCGGTCTTCCAGCCGTTGACCGGCTGGTTGCTGATGTCGGCCTCGATCTGGCCCAGCGCCTTCGGGAACGCCTGTTCCCAGCGGGCGCGTTCGGCGCTGGGCAGCGTGGCGAGGTCCAGCTTCTTGTCCGGGCTCCATCCGATGTCGGCGAGCTGTTTCAGCAGGGCCTTGTCGTCCGGTCGGGGCTGGGTGTGCGACAGGCTCGAGTAGTAGAGGTCCCAGTACTGCTGGGGGCTCAACTTGTTGATGTAGTCGGCGACCGGCTGTTTCGCGGGCCAGTCCGGATGGATGTCGGTGTTCTGGGGCGGGGTGTAGGGCTTGCCGTGCGCGCTGAGCGGGACCGCGGTCAGCTTGTCCTGGATGGCGATCACATTCGGAACGTCCTCGGCGCCGTTGACCTGGATCCGGCCGATCATCCATCCGGCGTCGGTGGGCAGCCGATACTCGCGGACGCCCGCGGGCAGATCGCCCTTCCAGTTCGGGCCCACGATGGCGAATTCGTAGCCCTTGCCCGCGTCGTCGATGGTCCGGGAACCCGGGGCGGCGTCGACATTGGTCCACATGTCGAGCAGGGGGAACAGGTGGTAGCGGTCGCCCATGGGCGGCACGCTGACCACCACCGGTTCGGTGGACACGTCGAAGAGCATCGACGTGTAGAGGGTGTCCACGTTGGGGCGGACCACGTTCTTGAAGTTCGCGTCGGGCAGGAAGGCCAAGGGCGCCAGCTGGTTCATCGGGGCCACGCCCTTGGACGGGTCCGGCGTGGGCACATTGGTCTGCTGTCGCCGCGTCACCTCCACCGACACCAGCGGGTAGGTGTAGACGTAGGCGTTCACCGCGGCCTCGTCGCCGTTCGCGGCGGGCGTCGTGGTGTCGGACGAGGTCGAGGAGTTCGACGAGCAGGCCGCCGCGGTGGCGGCGACGGCCAGGGTCGCGAGCAGGGCGATCGCGGTGCGCGCGTGCTGGAACCTCTTCTTGCTGGGCAACGCAGACCCTCCATCGATGTGGGGTGTGAGGAGCTCGGACAACCAGGCGATTGCAGCTAATTATCAGCAATGCTGGTGCGGATCCAGTGAACCTGATTTTCCGGAACTTCGTTAGGGAATTTCCAGCCCCGATGGGAGTGAACACCGGCCGGTATGGACACGTGCCAGTGTTTTAGCGAACTGTTAGCAATCTGTGGTTGTGATTCCACCAGTCCGTATGGCCGAGGAAATAGTCCCGGTAGGCGATCTCGGCGTTCTGCTCGTTGCCGCCGGGGACGACGGCCAGGAAGTAGTCGATCTCCGAGAGCTCGTATTCGCAGTGCACCAGGGGCAGCAGCGCGGGCAGGGCACGCCGTTCCGCCGATGACAGCGGCCGCGCCGATTCGTATCCGCCGAGCAGCGCCCGGACCTGATCGCCCCGCACGTTCGCCGGACCGCCCGACCGGATCGAAATCCAGTCCACCGCACAGCGTTCGATGGCGGTGGCGAGATCGTGGACGGCCGTGGTGCGGTCGCACAGGCCGAAGTCGATGACCGCGGTCACGTCGCGATCGCGCCAGAGCAGATTGGTGCCGTGCCAATCATTGTGTGTCCACAGCGGTTCCAGGTCGGCGAGCAGGGGATACAGGCGTTCGTAGGCCGGGAGCTGGACGCGGGCCATATCGCCGCGCCAATCACGCCGCGCCAGGAAGGCGCCCAGCGCCGGCCGCTCGACGGCCCGATGCGCCACGGCCGCAAGGGGATCGGCGGAGGAGAAGATGGTGAAACCGGCCAGCAGCGGGCGTGCGGGGCGGCGCGGCGCGTCGTAATCGGCCGCGGCTAGGTGCAGTCGCGCCAGGGCGCGACCGGCGGCGGCCGCCTCGTCGAGGGAACGGTAGGGCGACCAGGAGAAGACACCCGCGTACTCGTCGGCTCCGGCGCCGAGTTCCTGTACCTCGTAGGCGAATTCGCCGAGGTCGAGGGTGCGCGGTACGGCGGGGACCGGAATCCCGCGCTCGCGCAGGTGATTCATGAAGCGGTGCTCCTCGCCGAGCGCGGCGGCATCTCGCAGCGTGCGGGGCAGGCGCTTGAGGATGACCTCGCGGTCGTCCGGCAGCCGGATCCGCGCGGCGGCCGAGAGCGGTCGCGGGCTGCGCCAGGCGATGGCGGTATCCGGGCCGAGCACCGCTTCCACCTCGGCGGAAGTGAGTGCGGGCCAATCGGGTTCGACCAGCGGGTCGAGCCCCATGCCGTAGACCCGGCCGTCGGTCATCCCCGGCGCAGCCGCGCCAGGATCGCCGTCACGGCGGCGGCCGCCAGGAAGGAGTACAGCGAGGCCGAGGACCACCAGCCCGGATGGATGCCGAGGGCATCCTGCGCCTTGGTCCAGAATCCGCTCCACCAGCTGATCGAGCCGGGATTGAACAGCTGGTAGGTGACGAAGCCGATGGCCCACGGCAGCAGCATGAGCGGCCGGGTGGGGGCCGACTCGGTGAGGTCCCAGCCGCCGCGCCCGCGCCCGAAGAAGTAGTCGACGACCAGGACCGCGCACAGCGGTACGAACACCGAACCGATCAGCACCAGGAAGTTGGCGTAGTCGCTGAAGTCGCGCACCGGCAGGGCCAGCAGCGTCACCAGCGTGCCGACCAGCGTGGCCAGCAGCCGCCGATCGACCCGGGGCAGCAGGTTCTGGATCGACATGGCCGTCGAATAGATATTGGCGAAGGACTGATCCGATTCGCGCAACACCAGCACCGCGAAGAACAGCCACCCGGCGGTGACGCCGAGGAAGGTGTCGAAGATGCGGTCGACACTGCCCGCCTGCAGGATGGCGAGGATGCCGAGCAGATAGCACCAGACCTGCGCGACCGAGTAGCCGATCACGGTGGCCCCGGCCGCGGTACGGGCCGACCGCGAGTGCCGGGTGTAGTCGGCGGCCAGCGGCACGAAGGAGATGGACACCGCGAGGGTGCTGTCGACGGCGGGCCAGAACCCGCTCCAGCTGGTGTCGACCGGCATCGGAACCGGTTGCCGCAGCAGCTGAATCGTGAAGTAGATCAGGGCGATGCCGACCGCGACCGACACGTATTTGCGCAACGCCCGCACCGCGGACAGCGGCCACACGGCCATCACGGTGGACAGCGCGCCCGCGCCGACGATGACGATCCAGTGCGGCACCCGATCGTGGGTGAGCGCCGAGACGCCGAGCGTGATGACGGTGAGCTCGTACACACCCCAGCCGACGCACTGCACGATATTGGCGACCGTCGGCACATACGACAGCCGGGTGCCGAACAGTCCGCGCAGCACCGCCATGGCGGGCGCGCCGGTGCGGGCGCCGATGGCGGCCGGCCCGGCCACCATGGCCGCGCCGACCACGGTGCCGAGCACGGTGGCCAGCAGCGCTCCGGTCAGCGGCAGGTTCGCCCCGGCGGGGGAGAGCACGACCGCGGCGCCGCTGAAGCCGATCAGGCTGACGCCGAGATTCAGCCAGAACGCCGCCTGATCGGTGAAGCCGAGGGTGCGCGGCGGCTCGGTGTCGAGTACCAGCGGCGCTTCCCGGCGGTCCGGTGTGTCGGCGATCGTCATGGTCAGGATGCTACGGCCAGGATCGGGCGAATCCGGCAGAGCATCCCGGCGAGCAGGCCCGGCTCGACCCGCTTCACCGGCACATTCCGACCCCGGTTCACAGGCACAGCATGATGCGGTCGCGGTTGCGTGGATCGACGCGGATCGAAATCGTGCCGCCCACAGCGATTCTGGGCTTCACCACCGGTTCGACGTCGAACACGATGCTGCCGTAATAGGTTTCCGACCCCGGCACCACCAGTTCGAGGTCGAGTTCGGTGAGTTCGGTGCAGTGGTCGGTGCGCTGCAGCGGGTGCACGCCCTCGATATTGGCCCAGCCTTCGAGCCCGTGCCGCAGCAATTTCCGGTCCGAGCGGGTGGGGCGCTGGGCGAGCAGCATACCGAGTCCGAGGAAGGTTCCGTACAGGCCGACCAGCGTGACGATCTGTACCGGGATGGTTCCGGGCGGGGTGAGCGGGACCAACCAGCCCAGCCAGAGGCCGAGTGCGACGAGATATGCCGCCGTCACTCCGAGCACCGTTCTGGCTATGCGCGCGTGGTCCATGACACCCTCCAACCACGGCCTCCGGGATTCCAGGATAGTCCCGAATTTTGTCCCGTGTGGTCGATCAGGCGAGGTCAGAGGCTATGCGCGGCAAATCGAGAGCTGTCCGGGATCACACCGAGACGCCGGAGGAGTCGGGCATCGAGACGCCGGAGGGGCCGGGCATCGAGATGCCGGAGGGGCGTAGCGCGGTGAGCGCGTCCAGGTCCAGGGGCAGGTCGATGTCGTCGAGTTCCAGGGTCACCCGCCCGGCATGCTCACCGGTCGGTATGTACCGGCCGTCCCGCAGGCGAAAGGTGCACAGCCGCAACGCATCCTCGGTCTCCAGCAGCCAGTAGTGCCCGATTCCGGCCGTCGCGTACTCCGCGAACTTCATCACCCGGTCCACCCGCCGCGATCCGGGCGCCACGATCTCGATGGCCGCCAGCACATCCGGCGGCCGCACCCGGGTCGCGTGCTCGGCCCCGGCCGCCCCGCCGACGATCAGCACGTCCGGTACCCGCACCGTCGGCGGCGTGCCCTCGTCGATCAGCAATTCGATGCGCGCCATGGCGGCCATCCGCCGCGGCAGCGCCCGCTCGAGCTGAGCTGCCAAGCGCCACACCGCGAGTTGATGCCGCGGCGGTTGCGGCGCCACCACCAGTACGCCGTCCACCAGCTCCCGGCAGTGCCGGTTGTTCTCGGGGAGCAGCGACCACTCCGCGATGGACAGCAGGTGATTCGGCCAGTATTCAACCGATTTCAGCAATTCCGCGGAACTCGACCGAGTCATGGTGCCAGTCTTCCACGCCCGGCAACCGCGCAGCGATGTTTCACACCTTCGACCGCGGCGGCGCTCGCACCCGTTGCGGCACACCACCACCTAGGCTTGCGCGCATGACCTACGACGCGCCCCCGCCGGGCTGGGATCCGCAGTCCCAGGGCGGGCAACCGGGCTACTACCAGCAGCCGGGGTACCACCCCGGCTATCAGCCGCCGGTCCCGGGCTACTACCCGCCGGGCTATTACGGCGCGCCCGCCCCGGATCATCCGCAGGCGGTGACGGTGCTGATCCTCGGTGTGATGAGCCTGGTGTTCTGCCAGCTGCTGGGTCCGGTGGCCTGGATCATGGGCGGCAAGGCCCGCCGCGAGATCCGCGACTCGCACGGCGCCATCGGCGGCGCCGGGATGGTGACGGCCGGCTGGATCTGCGGGATCATCGCCACCGCGCTGATCCTGATGGTGATCCTGTTCATCGTGTTCGCGATCATCGTGGGTGCGGTCGGGGCGTCCCAGTAGCGATTCACCCGGCAACTACCATCGCCGGGTGAGTTCCACCCCGATCGCCGACGAATCCGATGCCCCTGGCCAGGCCGAAGCGCAGGCCCCCGGCCCGACCGAATGGGGCGAGCATCCGCACGGCGTCGGACCGTGGCGGGACGAGTTCGGCACCGAGCCGCCGGCCGATCCGCGCCTGGATCCGGAGCTGCTCGCGCACGGCGACCGCCGCAATGTGGTGGACGCGTACCGGTATTGGCGGCGCGAGGCGATCGTCGCCGACATCGACGCCCGCCGGCATCCACTGCACGTGGCCATCGAGAACTTTGGCCACGACGCCAATATCGGCACCGTGGTGCGCACCGCCAACGCCTTCGCCGCGGCGGCCGTGCACATTGTCGGCCGCAAGCGCTGGAATCGCCGCGGCGCCATGGTGACCGACCGCTACCAGCACATTCACCACCACCACGACACGGCCGAGCTGTTGGGATTCGCGGCGGAGGCCGGGTTGAGCGTGGTCGCGGTCGACAATGTGCCCGGCGCGGTGCCGCTGGAAACGGTGGAGCTGCCGCGTGATTGCCTGCTGCTGTTCGGTCAGGAGGGGCCCGGGGTGACCGAGGCCGCGAAAGCGGGCGCGTTGCTGACCGTTTCGATCGCGCAGTTCGGTTCCACCCGCAGTATCAATGCCGGAGTGGCGGCGGGCATCGCCATGCACGCCTGGATCCGGCAGCACGCGGACCTCACGCGGGCGTGGTGAGGCGTACGACTCTCGGTAACAAATCAGCCACGAACACGGTTGTCCGGCTGGCACCATTAGTCCCATGACATCGCGGACCGGACGCAATATCGAGCCGACCGCTGCCCTCTGGTCGCAGCGCGCCGATCTCGCCGAATCCGCGATTCTGTCCCGTCACCTGCGCAAACTCTGGGGCTGCCCGGGCACTCAGCTCGGCGTGGTGGGCTGGCCCGCCACCAAACGCGAGCGCACCTTCGCGTTCTGGCACTACTGGTGGCAGGCGCATCTGATCGACTGCGCGGTCGACGCCGCCAATCGCGCGCCGACGCCGGCGCGGCAGCGTCGCCTCTGGTCCATCGCGCACGGCATGCGGTTGCGCAATATCACCGGCTGGACCAACAACTACTACGACGACATGGCCTGGCTGACCATCTCGCTGGAGCGTGCCGAGCGCACCCAGGGTGTCGAAGAGGTCCGGGGCGCGCTGCTGATTCTGGAGAAGACGCTGGTCAACGGGTTCGAGCCGGAGTTCGGCGCGGTGCCGTGGCGCAAGGGCTCGGATTTCTTCAACGCCCCCGCCAACGGACCGGTCGGCATTGCCATGGCCCGGCTGGGCCGCTACGCCCGCGCTCAGGAACTGGCCGACTTCCTCGATACGAACCTGCGCGACAAGGAGACCGGTCTCATCTTCGACGGCATCCACCTACCCTCCGGCGAGGTGGAGAAGCCCGTCTACAGCTACTGCCAGGGCGTCACCCTCGGCCTCGAGACCGAACTCGCCGTGCACACCGGCGAACCCCGGCACGCCGACCGCGCGGTCCGGCTGATCGACGCCATCGACGAGCACCTCACCGAGAACGGCATCGTGGTCGGTGACGGCGGCGGTGACGGCGGCCTGTTCAACGGCATCCTCATCCGCTACCTGGCGCTGGCCGCGCTCATGCTGCCCGGCGACGAGCCCGACCGGGTGGCCGCGCGCCGCAAGGCCGCCGCCATCGTCCGTGCCTGCGCGACCGCGGCCTGGGAACACCGCCTCGATGTCGAGGGCGAACCGCTGTTCGGCGCGGACTGGCGCCAGCCCGCCCGGCTGCCCGGCATCGCCGGCGCGGGCGTCTTCGAGGGTGGATCGGTGAGCGCCTCGCGCAGCCCGGAACGCGATCTGTCGGTACAGCTTTCGGGCTGGAAACTGATGGAGGCCGCGCACACGGTGACGGCCGCCGGACTCTAGCGGCCGCCCGGACCGGATCAGGCGTGGTGCTGCCGGGGGAGCGGAATGGTCGCGGGGTCGTCGATATCGACGTCGAAATCCTCGGCGGGCCGCGCCATCTCGGCCCGGTACTGCCGCACGCCGATCACGGTTCCCAGGATCAATCCGACGATCAGGGTGCCGATGACCGCGGGCATCAGCCAGGAGACGTCCTCGATGAAGCTGCCCGCGTAATAGCTGGCCAGCAGGATCACCGGCGCCCAGATCACCGCGCCGATGGACGAGGCGATGGTGTACTTGCGGTGATCCATCCCCGCCGCGCCCGCGACCAGCGGGCACAGCGTGCGCACCCACGGAATCCAGCGGGCCACCAGCACCGCCAGGAATCCGTGCTTGTGCAGCAGTTCCGAGACCCGCGCCAGATTGCGGGTGTTGATGTACTTGCCGTTCTTGCGCGCGACCAGATGATGCCCGGTGCGCTGCCCGAACACGTACCCCACCTGATTGCCCGCGATGGCCGCGATCATGGTGCCCACCGACAGCGCCCACACGTGGCCCTCGCCATTGACCTGGGAGGCCAGCACCACGCCCGCGGTGATGAGCATGGAGTCACCGGGCAGGAACAGCCCGATGATGAGGGCGCACTCCAGGAACACGAACGTGAGGACGATGGTCCACACGAGCACCGGTCCGGCCGTCTCGAGCGGTCCGAACCCGCCGGAGGCGAGGGTCGTCGTTAGCGGGGTGGTCGGCACCGAAGGGCTCAGCGGGTCGACTCGTTCGACGAGGTGGCGAGCTCGGCCTGCTCCGGGTGCTGACCGCGGTGCAGCAGGTTCTTACCGACCGCGATGATGCCCGGGAGGATGGACACGAACACGATCAGCAGGAAGATCGCCTCGACGTTCTTGCGGATGAACTCCACATTGCCGAGGAAGTATCCGAGCACGGTGACACCGCCGCCCCACAGGACCGCGCCGATGATGTCGACGGTCGCGAACTTGCGGTAGTCCATCTTCGAGACACCGGCCAGCACCGGCATGAAGGTGCGCACGATGGGCACGAAACGGGCCAGGATGATGGTCTTGGGGCCGTGCTTCTCGAAGAAGGCGTGCGTCTCGGTGATGTAGCGCTGCTTGAAGAAGCGAGTGTCCTCCTTCTTGAACAGCGCCGGGCCGATGGTGCGCCCGATCCAGTAGCCGCTCTGGTCGCCCAGCCAGGCCACGAACGCGGTGGCCGGGACCAGCCACCAGATGTTCATGCCGGCCGGCGGGTGCGCCTGGGCCGCCAGCAGACCGCCAGTGAACAGCAGCGAGTCGCCGGGGAGGATCGGGAACAGCAGGCCGGTCTCGATGAAGACGATGGCCAGGATCGCCGGGAGCACCGCGTGGGACAACCACGTCTCCGTGAGGAGGTGCATGGGGTCCAAGATCGCGGGCAACGCGGCGTTCGTGGTCACGGCATCGGATACGGCCAGCAAGGTCACGGCCACCACAGTACCGGTACCCCGGACATCACACCGAACGTCGAAGCAACCTCACAAAGTTGTCGAGTATCCGAGGCCCCGGGCCGTGGAAAAAGGCGCTCCCCTATGGTGTGGGCTGACAGAATTTTGTTGTATCGCAGCACACACCCCACGGAGGTCCACGTGCCCATCGCGACTCCGGAGATCTACGCCGAGATGATTGCTCGGGCCAAGCAGAACTCCTTCGCGTTCCCCGCCATCAACTGCACGTCCTCGGAGACGATCAACGCGGCCATCAAGGGCTTCGCGGACGCCGGTTCCGACGGCATCATCCAGTTCTCCACCGGTGGTGCGGAATTCGGTTCCGGCCTGGGCGTGAAGGACATGGTCACCGGCGCGGTCGCGCTCGCGGAGTTCGCGAACGTGGTGGCGGCCAAGTACGACGTCACCATCGCGCTGCACACCGACCACTGCCCGAAGGACAAGCTGGACACCTTCGTGCGCCCGCTGCTGGCCATCTCGGCCGAGCGCGTGAAGAACGGCCTGAACCCGCTGTTCCAGTCGCACATGTGGGACGGTTCCGCGATCCCGATCGACGAGAACCTCGAGATCGCCAAGGAACTGCTGAAGCAGGCGCACGCCGCCAACATCATCCTCGAGGTCGAGATCGGCGTCGTCGGCGGTGAAGAGGACGGTGTCGAGGCCGAGATCAACGAGAAGCTCTACACCTCGCCCGAGGACTTCGAGAAGACCATCGACGCGCTCGGCGCCGGCGAGAACGGCCAGTACCTGCTGGCCGCCACCTTCGGAAATGTGCACGGCGTCTACAAGCCGGGCAATGTGGTGCTCAAGCCCGAGGTGCTGGCCGAGGGCCAGCGGGTGGCCGCCGCCAAGCTGGGCCTGGCCGCCGGCGCGCAGCCGTTCGACTTCGTCTTCCACGGCGGTTCGGGCTCGCTGAAGTCGGAGATCGAGGACTCGCTGCGCTTCGGTGTGGTGAAGATGAACGTCGACACCGACACCCAGTACGCCTTCACCCGTCCGGTCGCCGGCCACATGTTCTCGAACTACGACGGCGTGCTCAAGATCGACGGCGAGGTCGGCAACAAGAAGACCTACGACCCGCGCAGCTACCTCAAGAAGGCCGAGACCTCGATGGCCGCGCGCGTCGTCGAGGCCTGCAACGACCTGAACTCGGCGGGACGCTCGATCAGCGCCAAGTAAGCTCAACGCTCGGGATTCCGCGCAGCCCACCGTGTTTCTCGTGTGTGCGGCGGAATCTCGGGCAATTTTCGAGCGGCGGGCGCGCCGCGGTCTCTATCGAGGCAGGTGGCATGACTGTCGATGTACGGGTCCTGGGCCCCGTGCAGCTGTTGGTCGCCGGCCGGTCCATACCGGTCGGTGGTCCCAAGCCCCGCGCACTGCTGGCGGCGCTGGCGGTGAACCGGCGGCGCGCGGTGTCCTCCCAGGCCCTGGCCGACATCGTCTGGAACGATGATCCGCCGGACTCCTATCAGGCCAGTCTCCAGGTGTTCGTCTCGAACATCCGCAAGACGCTGCGCACCGCCGGAATCGATCCGGTGGCGTTGCTGCGCACCGAATCCTCCGGCTACCGCCTCGAAATCGAGGACGGCGAATGCGATCTCGGGCGTTTCGAGACACTGCGCCGCGAAGGCTCCGAGGCCGCCGCGATCGGCGACCCGGCCGCCGCGTCCCGGCTCTTCGGTGACGCGCTCGCCCAGTGGAGCGGGCGCGCGCTCGACGATCTACCGGGTCTCGGTTTCGCGGAGAGCTTCGCCACCGCGATGGACGAGGAGCGGTTGCTGGTCGCCTCCGCGCGCATCGACTCCGAAATCGCCCTGGGCCGGGCGTCTTCCGTGGTCGGCGAACTGGTGTCGATGACCAACGCCCATCCGTTGCGGGAACCGTTGTGGGCGCAGCTGATCACCGCGCTGTATCTGTCCGGCCGTCAGGCCGACGCGCTGGACGCCTGCCGCCGGGTGCGGACCGTGCTCGCCGACGAGCTCGGCATCGATCCGGGGCCGGCGCTGATCGCGCTGGAGCAGAAGGTGCTGCGCCAGGAACCGTTGAGCACCGGGCAGATTCACGAGGTCGAGCGGATGGCCAAGGCCATGACCGAGACCGTCACCGAGATGCCGCGCGCGGTCCGGGCCGGGCAGCTGTCGCTGGCCGACGGGCGCGTGGTCCCGATCGGCGCCAACGGCGTGAAGATCGGTCGCATGACCGACAACGATCTGGTGCTCGACGATCCGAAGGCCAGCCGGTACCACGCGCAGATCACGCCGAGCCGGGCCGGGCTGCTGATCAAGGATCTGCACTCCGCCAACGGGATCTACATCAACGAGCAGACCATCGAGTCGGCCGCGGTGCTCGCCGACGGCGACGCGATCCGGATCGGCACGACGGTGATCACCTTCCAGGCCCTGCGCTGAGCTTTGGGGTAGGGTCCATGCCCGGATGATGTCCGGATAACCCTAATGTCGAGAGGGTTGAACGCATGGCCAAGCGGCTCGTCGCGGCTGCGGGAGCGGTGATCTTCGGGGCGGGAGTACTGGTCGGTATGGACCGGGCGGTGGCGTCGGCGGATACGGAAACCGGTGCGGCACCGGCGGTTCCGGGCCTCGGTGCCTGCGCGACCGACGCCAAGCCCCAACACGAGTCGGTGGTGCCCAAGACCCTCGAGGTGCCGCTGGCCTACCCGGTCGTCACCGTCGACACCGGGCCGCTGCCGGAGAACACCACCCGCGTGCGGATGGAACTGCCGCCGGACCCGTGCGTGAACCCCTGCCCGGACCTCACCGACACACCGGCCGCGCCACCGGGACTCGCCGAACAACTCGGCATCCCGAAACTCATCGTGCGGCCGCAGCCGTTCAATTTCGCACTGCCCAACCCGAATCCGCCCGTGCTGCCGCCCGGGCCCGACCCCGCGCACCCGCCCAGCGAGCCCGCCGAGCGCGCCCCGGCCCGGCCCACGCCGCAGGTCTCCGACGTGCGCGAGGTGTCCAAACTGACCGGCGCCAACTCGATCAACCGCACCGACAAGCGCTGGCAGGTGCAGGGCACCGACCTCGGCATCATGTGGCAGAGCGCGCCCGACGAGATCGCCATCGCCTTCGGCGACACCGTGGGCCGGGAATTCCATCCGCCCGGCGGCATGGGCGAGGACTGGCGCTCGAACCTGCTGGCGTTCAGCAAGAATCGCGATCTCGCCAACGGCGTCGTCTTCGACCGCATGGTCACCGACGACCGCTGCCACGCCGCGGAAATGCTGAGCAGCCGTAAGCTGGACAATATCGAGATCACCACGATCCCCACCTCCGGCTTCGCGCTCGGTGACCGGCAGTACATGAGCTACATGTCGATCCGCACCTGGAACAGCCTGCCCGGCACCTGGTACACCAATTACGGCGGCCTCGCCTACTCCGACGACCACGGCGAGCACTGGACCAAGGATCCGTACGCCAAGTGGGAGAACATCTTCGGCGTCTCCGACTTCCAGGTCGCGTCCATGGTGCCGCAGGGCGACTGGGTGTACATGTTCGGCATCCCCAACACCCGGTTGGGCGGGGTCGGACTGGCCCGGGTGCCCAAGGAGCAGGTGCTCAACCCGACCGCCTACCAGTACTGGCGGGGCGACTCCTGGGGACCGGCGGTCAACGGAAACGTCGGCGCCGCACCGATCGTCGACGCGCCCGCCGGAGAACTGTCGGTCCGCTACGACGAGAACCGCAAGGTATGGCAGATGAGCTACCTCGACACCGCGAAGGCGGCTCTGGTTGTGCGGGAATCGGATTCACCGCAGGGCGTGTGGTCCGACAGCGCGGTCACGGTCAGCGCCCTGCAATTCCCGGAGCTGTACGGCGGCTTCATCCACCCGTGGTCGACCGGCCAGGATCTGTACTTCACCATGTCGACCTGGAACGACTACAACGTCTACCTGATGCACGCGACAGTGGGCTGAGCGGACGAAAAGAGCGGGCCCGCACAGATTGTGCGGGCCCGCTCCTTCGGATTCGGGAGCTCAGCTCAAGCGAACTTCGGCGACGGCGCGGCCGAAGAGCTTCTTGCCCTCCGAGGTCGCGCCCAGCACGACGGTCGCCGCACCGGTGGCAGCGTCCACCGACTTCACCTTGCCGGTGAACTCGACGTAGGTCGGGGCGGTCGGCTCCACCGGCACGAAACCGGAGAAGCGGACGCTGAACTTGCCCAGCGCCGACGGGTCGCCCAGCCAGTCCACCAGGTAGCCGGCGGTCAGGCCCATGGTGAGCATGCCGTGCGCGACCACGGTGGGCAGGCCGACCAGGGTGGCGGCGGCATCGCTGAAGTGGATCGGGTTCGGGTCGCCGGAGACGCCCGCGTAGTTGACCAGATCGCCCCGGGTGACCGGCACCTTCGCGGCGGGCAGTTCGGTGCCGGCGGTCACGCCCGCGGCGGTCGGGACGGTGTTGACCGGCAGCGGCGCGGCGGGCGCCGACAGCTCGGCCACGTCCTCGGGGGCCAGCAGGACCAGACCGGACGGATCGAGGTCGAAGTCGCCGGGCTCCACGACATGGCCGTGCATGACCACGCCGGACACCGTCTCCACCGCGACCGGATCGATCTCGACGCCCTTGCGGGCCACGATGGTGGTGGTGGCGACCAGCACCGGCAGCACATCGGCGTCGGTGAGGGTGACCTTGACGGTGATGAAGTCGTTGTCGCCGAAGCTGCGGATGTTCTCCACCACCACGTCCACGCCCAGCCGGTCCCCGGCCAGGATCGGGCGGTGGTACTCGAAGATCTGATCGGTCTGCAGGATCTGCGAGACGTCGTACTCGGTGAGCACCGAGCCGATCAGCGAGCGGGTGGTGGCCGCGCCGATCACCGACGCGAAGGTCGGCGAGGCCAGCAGACCGCCGTAACCGAGCTCGGTGGCATCGGCCTCGTGGTGGTGGGCGGAATGGTTGTTGCGCACGGCGCGGGCGAACTCGCGGACCTTCTCGCGGCCGACGTCGTAGTGATCCCGAACCCGGAAGTGACGGCCGACCAGTTCGGCGGCGGTGGCCTTGGTCGGCTCCACGATGGTCTCCGCTTCCAGCGCCGCCAGGGTCTCCGCCGTATCCGGCACGATGTGCTCAGCCGTATCCGGCATCCGATCTCCTGCATTCGTAACTTTATGGACGGTGTACAACACCGCTGAAGTGCCGGAATGCCGCAACGGTCAGCCCAGACAACCCAGACACCCTACCGACGTGTCGGACTGTTGACCAGGTGTATGTGATGTTCATCGCGAGTGATCTCGCGAATGTGTCAGGCCAATTCGCGCGCTGGATCAGTGCCCGTTCTGCGGCTCGCACACCTTCCATGAACCGCCCTCGTTGCGCAGGTCGAAGGTGCGCGAGGAGAGCTTCGCCGGATCCGCCGCCGTGAACACCGTCGCCTGCGCCAGCGCGGTGTCGCCGGTGATCTGGATGGCGTCCACGCTCTTCACCTGCGGGATGCTCTTCTGATCCTTGGACGTCTGGTAGACGCTCGCGAACTGGTCGGCCGAGATCTTCTGATAGAAGTCGTGCTGCGCGCCGCAGGTCACCGCGCGCAGGGTGTCCAGGTTCCCGCTGTCCAGGGCATCGGTGTACGACCTGATCGTCTGCTGCACCAGCGCTTCCGGCGAATTGTCGTCATTGTGCTTCTTCACCCCGAGCACCACACCGACGATCGCGACCACCGCGATCACCGCCGCGGCCACCCCGATCCACAACTTCTTCGAGCCGCCACCGGACTTCGCGGCGCCGCCAGGGTCTCCGCCGTATCCGGCACGATGTGCTCAGCCGTATCCGGCATCCGATCTCCTGCATTCGTAACTTTATGGACGGTGTACA